>JBAYTM010000326.1:0-3624 GCA_041675685.1 Thiohalobacteraceae bacterium | reverse complement strand
GCAGACGTGGCCAGTGAACTCGACAAGATGCTGAATGGCGAGTTGTATGATCCGCTCGATCCTCAACTCATCGACGAGCGACGCCGCGCGCGGCTATTGTGCAAAGCGCTGAATGAGACCAGCGAAGACGCGCCGGCCGACCGTGCGCGCATCCTCGGGCAGCTGATTCCCCACGCCGGGGCAGACCTTTGGCTGCAGCCGCCGTTCTACTGCGATTACGGGTCGAACATCAGGCTCGGCGACAAGGTCTTCTTCAACTTCAACTGCGTTGTGCTCGACGTCGCGCCGGTGGATATCGGTAATTTCGTGTTGTTCGGTCCTGCGGTGCAACTCTATACGGCGACTCACCCGCTCAGTGCGTCCGAGCGAAGGAAGGGGCTCGAATCGGGCCGGCCGATCTGGATCGAGGACGATGTCTGGGTCGGCGGTGGCGCCATCGTTCTGCCCGGCGTGCGCATCGGCCAGGGCGCGGTGATCGGCGCAGGGAGTGTCGTGACGAAGGACGTCCCGGGACAGGTCTTCGCTGCGGGGAACCCATGCAGAGTGGTCCGGACACTCGAGCCATAACCGCGAATTCGGCGAGGGCGCGCACCGCGGCGCGCGATTCGGGCCGCTGCGTGGTCGGCCTGATTCTCGATACAGGCGCCGATCCGTACTATTCTGTACAAGCGTTTCACTCGCCGCCGCGAGGCAGGCGGCGCCAGCCGCAAAAGGAGGCGGCATGAAGCTGGCTTTCGCGCGATTCTTCAGTCTTCTGTTCGTCGCGTTGGCGCTGGCGCCGGCGCTCGCACATCTGCTGGAACTGCCCAACAAAATCGGGCTTTCGCGCGACGAATACCTGATCGTCCAGCAGATCTATCGGGGCTGGGCCATGTTGGGGTTCGTCATCGCCGGTGCGCTGCTGTCGACCCTGGCGCTCAGCTTCATGGTCCGAAAATCGCCCAGAGAAGTTGCCCTCACCTTGACGGCCTTTTTCTGCATCGTCGGTGCCCAGATCCTGTTCTGGACCTTCACCTTCCCGGCCAATCAGCAAACCCGCAACTGGACGGTCCTGCCGGAAAGCTGGATGCTGCTGCGCGAGCAATGGGAATACTCGCACGCCGCAGGTGCGGTGCTGAATCTCATCGCCTTCATCGCGCTGATTCTTTCCGTGGTGACGCCGCGCGCTCGCGATGACGGCAGCCAAGGATGACGGCATCGGCCTTGAAGGCGCTGCGAGTGCGGCAAGGGTCCGGCGACCCCGATCGATCACGGCAGCTATGATCCCGGCGTAACTGCGTCGCGTATCCTGGAGGAGGGACTATGCCGGCTTTCAACCAAGTCGCGGAAACGGTCGGTCTGGTGATCGACGGTATGGGCGTCCTGGTCATCGTGGTCGGATTGATAATCTCCCTGATTCGCTTCGGCGGCTCCGTGCGGCATCACGCCGAGCCCTATCGGCAGCTGCGACAGGACCTGGGCCGCGGTATTCTCCTCGGCCTGGAGTTCCTGGTTGCCGCCGATATCATCCGCACCGTGGCCGTGACCCCGACCCTCGAAAGCGTTTCGGTGCTCGGGTTGATCGTCCTGATTCGGACCTTCCTGAGCATGGCGCTCGAGGTGGAGCTCGAAGGACGTTGGCCCTGGCAGAGGGGTCAGTCGCGAAGCTCCGCGACATCTTGATTTCCGGCCCTACGCAGAATGGAGATTCGGCCGTGCAACCGCCTACCTGCATGATCACTTTGCACATTGCCGCCCGCTCGGCGGCAACAGGGCCTTCTGTGAACGAACGCAAGCTACCGCGCACGGCGTATTCTCCAAAGCCGGTCCTCAGGCTCGGCGCCAATGGGCTGTGCCGGTACGGACGCGATTCGTCGGCGGGGCCGTCGTGCTGATCCGCGCATACCGCGCCAGTGATCTTGAGACGGTCCTCGACTGTTTCGCACGCGCGGTCCGCGAGACCGGGGCGCTCTATTATTCCGCCGCACAGATTGCCGCCTGGGCGCCCGAGACACCGGACCTCGACGCCTGGGCGAGGCGTCTCGGCACGGGTGGTGTATTCGTCGCGGAGGCGGACGGCCTACTCGCGGGCTTCGTACGCGCCGACGCAGACGGGCTGATCGATCTTCTGTACGTGCATCCGCACCGGCTGCGCCGCGGCGTTGCCAGCGCCTTGCTGACAGCCGGGTGCGACTGGGCCCGGGCGCAGGGCGCACGCCGCTTCGAGACGCAGGCGAGCCGCGCGGCGCGGCCGTTCTTCATTGCGAAGGGGTTTCGCGTCGAGCGCGAGCAATCGGTCGAACGCAACGGCGTGTCGTTACGGAATTACCTGATGATCAAAGATGCCGGCGGCCAGCCTGCGCGAGATCTCTAGGCCGTGTCGGTGTAGCCGCAATGCCTGCGTAGCGAGGCGCGCGTCCATGGAAAGCTACAAGAATCTCAGCGGCAATTCCGGCGTGACGGCGTATGCGGTCGTCGACGAGGGCATCCTGGTCCGTTTTCAGGACGGTGGGATCTATCTGTATACCTATGAAAGCGCCGGGCGGTCGAACATCGAGCGGATGCGGGCGCTGGCCGCGGAGGGGCGCGGTTTGAGCACCTATATTTCCCGGCAGGTCCACGACGACTACGCGGCCAAGTTCGTGAGGGACTGAGCCCGTCCGGTTGCGCATCGGTTGTTTTCCCGCCCGACTGCGGTGTTCGATGAGCCGCGATCCGATTGTTGCTATGCTTCGAGCAGCCGTACTCGATCAGGACACCCCATGGCAGCTTGGATCATCCCCGCACTCAAGGCCGTTCTTCCGCACGTCGGCACCATCATCTCGGCGACCGCACCGGCGTTCACCAAGAAACCGGCTCAGGGCGGCGCCGATCAAACACCGCTGGTGCAGGAACAGATCGCGGAGCTGCAGACGGCGGTTTCACAGAACGCGGTGCACATCAAGGAACTGGCGGCGCAGCTGCAGAGCACGGTCGCGGCCTTGGAGCAGGCGGCGGCGCTGGCCGAGGCGCGGCTTCGGCGGGCCTATCTCGCCGCGATCCTGGCCCTGGTCTTGTCGATCGCGGCGGTCGCACTGGTGCTGATCCTGGCGCGCTAAGGGCGCGCCGTTCGAGACACACGCGCGGTGGCAGGGATGCCCCGATCCGCAGACCCCGACGGCGATGGGAGCCGCTATGGCCAAGATCCTCCTTCTCTACTCGACCCGCGACGGCCACACGCGCGAGATCGCCTGGCGCATGCAGCAGACCATCACGCAGGAGGGGCACGAGGCGACGCTGGCGCCGATCAGCGATGCCGAGGTACTGGAATTGCGGGACTTCGACAAGATCGTCGTCGGCGCGAGCATCCGCTACGGCAAGCACAGCGCGCAGCTGTATGAGTTCGTCGAGCGGCACGTGCAGGTGTTGGACAGCAAGCCCAATGCCTTTTTTTCGGTCAATGTGGTGGCGCGCAAACCCGGCAAAGACCGGCCGGAGACCAATCCCTATCTCCGCAAGTTCCTCAGGCAGATCGCCTGGCATCCGCGCGAATTGGCCGTGTTTGCGGGCAGGCTGGATTATCCCCGCTACGGATTTATGGATCGATCGATGATCCGCTTGATCATGTGGACGACCAAGGGACCGACCGATCCCGAGACGGTCGTC
>JBAYTM010000325.1:0-3625 GCA_041675685.1 Thiohalobacteraceae bacterium | reverse complement strand
CGGATAGCGGCACGGCTACCGTCAGCATCGAGACTGCGGCCTGGATCCCGCCCTTGGCGCCCCGCGTGCTCGATCTTCACGTTTGCAGGAGCATGGAACGCAAAATCTGAACTTGTTCACCTGTCGCTGATGCGCGTCCGGTTCCGTGGCAACCGGTAGCGCGCCCGGCTTACCCGTCGACGCTGTGCCGATCCGCAGGGTTGTGTAAAGCCATACCGCGAATTCGGAGGGCCGCATTCCCGCAGGCTGCCTGATGTCGAATCCAAGCCACTTTGCCGGAATCTTTCTCGTCGTGCTGTCGAGCGCGCACGCCTGAATACCAGTACGAACAGGCCCCTGCTCGCGGGATTTCGACCGCATCGCCTGGAGATATGCAGCGAAGAACTCTACGACGGCCTGCGCTTCGATGCGCGGGCCGAGATAGTGGAATGGCGCGGCGCTGATCTGTTCGTGTATTTCGACGTGGGGCTGGACGACTTCGGAAGCGTTTTGCTCCCCAACGATGTGGATGTTGGGCGATCGAGCGGCCAACATCGTTGCTCGCTGGTCGCACGTATCGATCCGGGTGCCGGCGTCGAGGTGGGCGATACGATCCGGCTATGGTTGGCGGCCGAGCAGGTTCAGCTGTTCGATGCCGAAAGCGGCAAGAATCTATTCGCTGCCGCGGACGAGGCAGCCCGCAGTTCTTAACAACACCGCCGGATCCCGTTCCATTTTCGCTCCTGCTCGGCCTTGAAGTACGCGCGCCGCGACAGCGGTTCGCCGTCGTGCGCGTGGTGCGCGCGCCAGTGCCGCAGGTAGCGCTCGTAGGCGTCGTCGCCGCTCAGCTGCCGGATGATCGCCCAAGCCTGTTTCAATCTTCGCATGCGTTCAATCCCGCACCCATTGCTCGGTCAGCCGGGTCGGTTCGTGCGGCGTCTCGGACAGCGGGGGATGGACGTGGCCGCGCAATGCGCGCAGCGAGACGCGTAATGTATCGATGACCAGCACCCAGGTGAGCACCAGGAACAGCAAGGTGAGCGCGGCATCGAGCCGGTCGTTGAAGATCAGTTGCTGGGTCTGGGCGATCTTGTCCGGCGTAATGACTGACGCGGTCAGTTTGTCGGTCAGCTCGTTGGCGTGTGCGAGGAAGCCGATGCGCGGTTCGGGGCTGAACAATTTCTGCCAGGCGGCCGTCGAAGTGATGATCACCAGCCAGCTGAGCGGCAACACCGTCACCCAGGCATAACGCGCCTTGCCGGATTTGATCAGGATGGTGGTTGCCACGCAGAGCGCGATCGCGGCCAGCATCTGGTTGGAGATGCCGAACAGCGGCCAGAGGCTGTTGATGCCGCCGAGCGGATCGATGGTACCCATGTAGAGAAAGTATCCCCAGGCCGCCACCACCAGCGCACTGGTGAACAACACGCCCGGATACCAGGAGGTGCGGCCGAGCGGTGGAATGAGATTGCCAAGCATGTCCTGCAACATGAAGCGCGCGACGCGTGTGCCGGCGTCGAGGGTGGTGAGGATGAACAGCGCCTCGAACATGATGGCGAAGTGGTACCACATGGACAGCAGTCCGGCGCCGAAGGCGGAGGCGAAGATGCTGGCCATGCCGACTGCGAGCGAGGGCGCGCCGCCGGTACGGGCAAACAGCGTCGACTCGCCCATCTCGCGCGCCAGCATCTCCATCTGTTCGACGGTGACCGGAAAGCCCCAGCTGGAGATGGTCGCGACCGCCGCCGCCGGTGTGGCGCCGACCACGCCGGCGGGGCTGTTGATGGCGAAGAAGACGCCGGGGTCGAGCACGGTAGCGGCGATCATCGCCATGATGGCGACGAACGACTCCATCATCATGCCGCCATAACCGATCATGCGGATGTCGCGCTCGTTGGCCAGTAACTTCGGCGTGGTGCCGGACGAGATCAGCGCATGAAAGCCGGAGATCGCGCCGCAGGCGATGGTGATGAACACGAAGGGAAAGAGCTTGCCGCCGAAGATCGGGCCGGTGCCGTCGATGAACTGGGTCAAGGCCGGCATCTGCACATCCGGGCGCAGTACGACAATGGCGATGGCGAGCGCGATCACGGTGCCGAGCTTCATGAAGGTCGACAGATAGTCGCGCGGCGCCAGCAGCAGCCAGACCGGCAGCACGGCGGCGGCAAAACCGTAGCCGATGACCATCAGCGCCAGTTCCGGCCCGTTGTAATCGAACCAGTCGCGCAGGCCCGGCTGATCCGCTACCCAACCGCCGCCCCAGACCGCGAACATCAAGAGCGCCACGCCGATCAGGGTGCCCTCGAGCACGCGCCCCGGACGCAGATTGCGCATGTACATGCCGACCAGGATCGCAATCGGAATGGTCGCCGCGACCGTCGACGTCGCCCAGGGGCTGTGCTTCATGGCGTTGACCACCACCAGGCCGAGCACGGCGATCAGGATGATCATGATGGTCATCACGCCG
This sequence comes from Thiohalobacteraceae bacterium, assembly GCA_041675685.1. Taxonomy (GTDB): domain Bacteria; phylum Pseudomonadota; class Gammaproteobacteria; order Thiohalobacterales; family Thiohalobacteraceae; genus JAHJQQ01. The sequence goes on along the minus strand of JBAYTM010000325.1, from coordinate 1,179 downwards.
ACCAGCGCCGCGAAGCCGCCGATGGGGCCGAGTTCGTCACGCGCCATCTGGCCGAGCGAACGGCCGTTGCGGCGCATCGAGAAGAACAGGATCACCAGGTCCTGCACGCAGCCGCCGAGTACCGCGCCGATCAGAATCCAGAGCGTGCCCGGCAGATAACCGAACTGGGCGGCCAAAGTCGGACCGATCAGCGGTCCCGGCCCCGCGATGGCCGCGAAGTGGTGGCCGAACACGATCCATTTGTTGGTCGGTACGAAGTCGCGGCCGTCGTTGAGGCGTTCCGCCGGCGTCGCGCGCGAGGCGTCGGTGACCAGGACCTTGGCGGTGAGGAAGGCGCTGTAGAAGCGATAGCCGATGGCGAAGACGCAGACCGCCGCGACGATGAACCAGAGGCTGTTGATGGTCTCCCCGCGGTGCAGGGCGATGCCGCCGACCGCGCCCGCGCCGAGCAGCGCGACGACCAGCCAGGCGACCATGCCGAGCGGGGTCAGCGAACGTACCGTGGCGTCAGAGGGACTCTGCATGGATCAACACCTCCGCTGCGGAACGGGCGTGGCGTTCCGCGTGTTTTGTTTTCGTTCGTTGTTAACCACAAAGGACACGAAGGGCAAGCACGTGCGTGTTACAAAATCTATTCTGCCTCCGCCGGCATTCGTCGTCGGCGCAGTGAGCACGGCACATCCTGAATGCAAACTGCGGCCCGTCCTTGCGGGCAGGCGGTCGCCGCCGCCGATTCCCGTTCTTGCGCCCAGCAACGCGATCTCCAAATCACTGCGACGATCTGTACCGGATTACCCTGTTATCGAAGGTCTCCTTGAGACGGCGCGTGCCCCGCAATGAAAACGGGGCAGAGACGGCTGCTTAGTGACCTTGGTGGGTAGACGAGCGATCCCGCCGCCACCGGGGTCGCATCGAGGCAATGTTCGTCATTACCAGCGAAAAATCACCCAACTCGGCACCAGGATCCGCGGATCGAGCTCATTGCGGCGGCTTTCCAGTTCGCCGTCGCCGTCCGCGTCGACCAGGTAGTAGGGATAACCCTTGCTCGGAGTCACTTTGATCATGTAGAGCTGACCGTTGATCCGGTACTCTTCGACGGTGCGGTCGTCTCTGCGGATGATCGTCACCTCGGGCTCGAGGCCTTCGCGGTCGTCGCTCGGCATGGCGGGCGGCGCGCTG
>JBAYTM010000324.1:0-3625 GCA_041675685.1 Thiohalobacteraceae bacterium | reverse complement strand
TTCTGGACTGTGGCCTGTTCCAGGGCGGCCACAAAGAAGAGGCTCGCAATATCGACCCCTTCCCGTTCGATGCGCGTGCCATCGATGCCGTGGTGCTCAGTCACGCCCATCTGGATCACTCCGGGCGCCTGCCGTTGCTGATCAAATCCGGCTATCGCGGCGCCATCCATACCCAACGCGCCACCCGCGACCTGTGCCGCATCATGCTCAAGGACTCGGGTTTCCTGCAGGAGAAGGACGCGCAATGGGAAAACAACAAACGTGAGCGCAAGGGCCTGCCCGCCATCGAACCGCTCTACACCGTGGACGATGCACAGGCCTGCATGCGGTACTTCAAGGCGCAGGACTACGGCGTGGAACGGCATATCGCGCCGGGCGTCTGCCTGCTTCTGCACGATGCCGGCCATATCCTCGGTTCGGCCATCGTCGAACTGCGGGTGCAAACCGACGCCGGCGAGCGGCGCCTGGTGTTCAGCGGCGATCTCGGTCATCTCGGCGCGCCCATCCTGCGTGATCCGGCACACCTGACCCAAGCCGATCTGGTGGTCATGGAGAGCACCTACGGCGATCGCAACCATCGTGACTGGGAAAGCACCTGGCAGGAGCTCGGCGAGGTCCTGCGCAGCGCGCGCGAGGCCCGGGGCAACATCCTCATCCCGGCGTTCGCCGTCGGCCGCACCCAGGAACTGCTGTACGTTTTTCAGCAGCGCTACCGCGAATGGGGGCTGGACGGCTGGAACATCTTTCTCGACAGCCCGATGGCCATCGCGGCGACCGAGGTCTATGCGCGCCACTGGCCGTTGTACGACCAGGAGGCGACGCAGGCGCGACGCGACAACGGCGGGACCTTCGAAGTGCCGAACCTGCATTTCAGCCGCACGTCCAATCAGTCCATGGCCATCAACCGCATCCGCTCCGGGGCCATCGTCATCGCCGGCAGCGGTATGTGCACCGGCGGGCGCATCAAGCACCACTTCAAGCACAACCTCTGGCGCAACGACTGCCACGTCGTCATCGTCGGCTTCCAGGCACTCGGTACACTGGGTCGCGCCCTGGTCGATGGCGCCACCCGTGTGCGGTTATGGGGCGAAACCATCCGCGTCGGCGCGAAGATCCACACCATCGGCGGCCTTTCGGCGCACGCGGACCAGCACGGACTATTGGATTGGTACGGCCATTTTGCGCACCGGCCGCCGGTGGCCCTGGTGCATGGAGAGGACAGGGCTATGGCGGCGCTGGGCGATGCGCTAACGGAACGCGGCGTATCGGTCGTGCAGCCGAAGGCTGGAGAGGTGCTGAAGCTCGATGGACCGATCCTGGCGCGAAAAGCGACCACCTCGGCGGTGTAACGCGGCATTGCGGCGCGCAAGGTGCGCTTTACACAGGAGTCAGGATTTATTGCTACGACGATGCAGCGTCATTCCCGCGGAAGCGGGAATCCATGGGTTTTAAACCACTGGATTCCCGCTTCCGCGGGAATGACGGGGTACGCAGTATGTAGCCAATATTCCTGCCTCCTGTGTAAAAGGTAAGCATCAAGGGCAGTCTTCCGGCGACCGCCCTGGAAGGTCGGCGCACGGTCGTTCTACTGCACGAAGCGCATCGACAAATCGATCGCCTTCACGTCCTTGGTCAGCGCGCCGGTGGAGACGTAATCGACCCCGGTCTCGGCGATGGTGCGGACGTTTCCCAGAGTGACGCCGCCGGAGGCCTCGAGTTTGGCGCGACCGGCATTCAGCGCGACCGCCTCGCGCAGCAGATCGAGGCTGAAGTTGTCCAGCAGCAGGATATCGGCGCCGGCATCCAGGCCTTCGCGCAGTTCGTCGAGGCTCTCCACTTCGACCTCCACGGGCAGATTGGTGTTCAACGCCCGTGCAGCGGCGACCGCGGCGCGGATCGAGCCCGCTGCGGCGATGTGATTTTCCTTGATGAGGATGCCGTCGTAGAGGCCGAGGCGGTGATTGTAGCAGCCACCGGTACGCGCGGCATATTTCTGTTCCATGCGCAGGCCCGGCAGCGTCTTTCGGGTATCCAGAATGCGCACCGGCAGACCCGCGACGGCGGCGGCATATTGCGCGGCGAGCGTGGCGGTGCCGGAGAGCGTCTGCAGCAGATTCAACGCGGCGCGCTCGCCGGTCAGCAGGGCGCGTGCCGGGCCTTGCAATTCACAGAGTATCTGGTTCGCCTGCACGCGGTCGCCGTCGCGCCGGTTCCAGTGCACCTCTACACCTTCGTTGAGTTCCGCGAACACCGCATCGAACCAATCACAGCCGCACACGACGGCCTCTTCGCGGCTGATGACGCTGGCTTTCGCCTGCGCAGCCTCCGGGATCAGCGCGGCCGTGACATCGCCGCTGCCAATGTCCTCCGCGAGCGCGCGGCGCACGGTCGCCTGGATCTGGTGTTCGATGGCCTCGAGCCGCATTACTCAGAGATCTCCAGTAGTTCGATGTCGAACAACAGCGTGGCGTTGGGTGGGATCACGCCGCCGGCGCCTTGCGCGCCATAGCCGAGTTCCGGCGGGATGACGAGTTTGCGTTTGCCGCCGATCTTCATGCCCTTGACGCCTTCGTCCCAGCCCTTGATCACGTAGCCGCAATCGAGCGGAAAGCTGAACGGATCGCCGCGATCGACGCTGGAGTCGAATTTGGTGCCGTCCTCGAGCCAGCCCGTGTAATGCACGATCACCGTCTGGCCGCGACCTTTCGCCTCGGTGCCGTTGCCGACCGACACATCTTCGTAACGCAGCCCGCTCGCGGTGGTCTGTTCTGTCATGTCCTATCTCCGTCGCTGTTAATGCTTTAGTTGAACCGCCAAGACACCAAGAAAAGAAATTGGGAACCGCCAAGCCGCCAAGGCGCCAAGAATAATCAGTGAAAACGACGCCAATCTTTTTGCATTCATTTTCTTGGTTTTCTTGGCGCCTTGGCGGCTTGGCGGTTCAAAAAATCTTTCTTGGCGACCTCGGTATCTTGGTGGTTGAAAGAAAATCCCTCACCTCACCGGCCTGTGCGTCCGCGAGAAGTATTCGTCGCGCAGTTTCTTCACCAGCCCGGCCAGCAGCACCAGGGCGATCAGGTTGGGGATGGCCATCAGGATATTGGCGATGTCGGCGAAGTTCCAGACCAGTTGCAGCGGTACCGCGGCGCCGACCACGACGAGCAGCGAGAAGATCACGCGATAGGGTATGACTGCGGACTCGCCGAACAGGAAGCGGGCCGAGCGATCGCCATAGTAAGACCAGGAAATGATGGTGGAGAAGGCGAACAGCATCAGGCCGACGCCGACCACCCAGGAACCGCTTGCGCCCAGCGTCTCGCCGAAGGCATGTGCGGTCAGGGCCGCGCCGACCAAGGTATCCGGCCGATCGATATAACTACCGGTGACGATGATCACCAGGCCGGTCATGCTGCAGATCACCAGCGTGTCGATGAAGGGCTCCAACATCGCGACCAGGCCTTCGCGCACCGGTTCGTCGGTGCGCGCCGCTGCGTGCGCCATCGGTGACGAGCCCAGACCGGCTTCGTTGGAAAACAGCCCGCGCGCAACACCCCAGCGGATCGCCTCGCCGACGGCCGCCGCGCCGACGGCCGACACATTCAGCGCGCTGTCGAAGATGGTTGCC
>JBAYTM010000323.1:0-3644 GCA_041675685.1 Thiohalobacteraceae bacterium | reverse complement strand
TGTTACCGTTCGACTTGCATGTGTTAGGCATGCCGCCAGCGTTCAATCTGAGCCAGGATCAAACTCTTCAGTTCAATCATGTTAGTCGCTTGAGGCGACAAATCTTGGCTCGATGAATTACTGTCTAGGTATTACTACATAGACGCTCTTCATCGAAATACGATTTGCATCGTAACTCTTCGACGTGAGCGCCCACACAAGTTACCTGATCCGAATTTTTAAAGAGCTTGTCGAGGACTTGCCCGACAAAGAAGAACCATTATACAGCGCCGGTTCGTATCGTCAACCCTCAAAACCACTTAAATTTACTTTCGAACGGTGGCTGTCAGGTCGACGAGAGGCGGCATTATACGTCCGGCCAGCAGCCCGTCAACTGGTTTTTTCGGCGGGTTTGGTTCGGCTTCATTTGTAGGGTGTTCCCGTACGGAAAAACGGCTTCACGGCTCCGACGTCGCGGCTGCAAAAAGGAACGTTCTGCAAGGGTTCACCGCGCTTCCGGCGCGGCCGAGGGCGTTCTTCAAGCCGATACCAGCTTGATGCGGGCGCAGCGGCGTTTACCGACCTGTGCAACGACGGTCGCCGGCGCTTGCAAGACAAAAGCCCGGTCATCGACCCGGTTTCCGTCGATCCGCACCGCGCCCTGCCCCAGCATCCGCAATGCTTCCGAGGTACTTGAGGTCAGACCTGCGTCGCGGAGCAGATTGGCGATCGGCAGCCCGGCGGCCGGCCCCACCAGTTCGACCTCCGGCATATCGTCGGGCAGCGCGCCGCGCTGGAACCGCTCGATGAATCCTCTCATCGCAACGTCGGCCGCCTGCCCGGAATGGAACCGCGCCACGATCTCTTTTGCCAGTTCGAATTTGATATCGCGCGGATTCGCGCCCTCGACGACTGCCGAGCGCAGGGCAGCGATCTCACCCGCCGGTCGGAAACTGAGGAGTTCGAAATAGCGCCACATCAGTTCGTCGGAGATCGACATGATCTTGCCGAACATCTCATCGGGCGCGTCGGCAATGCCGATATAGTTGCCCAACGACTTGGACATCTTCTGTACGCCGTCGAGGCCCTCGAGTATGGGCATGGTGAGGACCACCTGCTGGGCGAGGCCGTAATGTCGCTGCAATTCGCGTCCGACCAGCAGATTGAACTTCTGGTCGGTGCCGCCGAGTTCGACGTCCGCCTTCAGCGCCACCGAGTCGTAGCCCTGAATGAGCGGATAGAGGAATTCGTGGATCGCGATGGGCTGGCCGGTGGAATAACGCTTATCGAAGTCGTCGCGCTCGAGCATGCGTGCAACCGTATGCTGCGACGCCAACTGGACCAGGCCCGCGGCGTCCATGGCATTCATCCAGCTCGAATTGAACATCACCAGCGTCTTTTCGGGATCGAGTATCTTGAAGATCTGCGCCTCATAGGTCTTGGCGTTCTCGATCACTTCGTCGCGGGTCAGCGGCTTGCGGGTAATGTTCTTTCCGGTCGGGTCGCCGATCATGCCGGTGAAGTCACCAATCAAGAAGATCGCCTCGTGGCCGAACTCCTGAAATTGGCGAAGCTTGTTGAGCAGAACGGTATGGCCCAGGTGCAGATCCGGCGCGGTCGGGTCGAAACCGGCCTTGATGCGCAGGGAACGCCCGGAATTCAGTTTGTCGAGCAACTCTGATTCCAGCAGGATCTCGTGCGCACCCCGTCTGATTTCTGTCAATGCCTCGCTGGCCGGCAACATGTTATTGACTCTCCCGAAGTCATACGACGCAAAAGGCCGACAGATTAGCATATGGACGCCGCGCCGCGGGCGGGCCCAGGACGCCGGAAGACAGCGGAAGCCCCGACCATGGCATGGAATCTGCTGTTAATCAGGTCGCCTTCTAAAGGCTCGCAGAATGCGGCGAATCTGTTGACGTATCAACGCCGGACCTTTACCTTGTCGGCGGGTATTTGTAAGGAAATTCCGTGATCTATTCGCCATACCGCCACCGCCCGTCAAAACGCCCTTTGTCCGGGCATGCGTCGAGATTTCGGCGGCTTCGTCCCGCCCACTGGCTGGCGCTCGGTTCGCTGGCATTCTGCGGAGCGGCGTTGCTCAGCTTCGCCGCCGATCATGCCGAGGCCGAGCGCACGCTAGACACAGCGCAGATGCTGTCATTGCCGAGCGCGCCGCCGGGAGTCGACCGCGCGGACCTGCCCGTCGCCGCGCCGACCGAAACCGCAACGCCAGAAGTACAGGTCATGACGGCGAGTATCACCCCGCCGCTGGACCTGCCGCTTGGCGCGGAACCGGGCGCGGCAGCGGCAACGCCACCTGCTCAAACGGCAGAAGCCCCTGAGAACGACGACTGGAAGCAGGCCAAGGTCGCCCGCGGCGACAGCCTGGCGCTGATCTTCTCACGCAGCGGCCTCAGCCCGGCGGATCTGCACCGGGTCATGAAGTTGGACGCCGCCGCCAATACGCTGAAGCGCATCTATCCAGGTCAGACGCTGAACTTCCGCGCCGACGCGGACGGCCGGCTCCTGGAACTACGTTTCGAGGAAAGCCACACCCGCGGCCTGCATGTGCATCGCGCGGGCGACGAGTTCACGGCGACGACCATTCACCGGATCCCGGACCGTGAGGTGGCGCACGCCAGCGCGACAATCGAAAGCTCGCTGTTTCTTGCCGGACAGAAGGCGCAGCTGCCCGATGCAATGATCATGGACCTTGCCGGTATATTTGGCTGGGACGTCGATTTCGCGCTCGACATCCGCCAGGGAGACCGTTTCACTGTGCTCTACGACGAACTCTATCTGGACGGCGAGCGCATCGGCGAAGGCAACATTCTCGCCGCCGAATTCGTCAACCAGGGACATGTCTTTCGCGCGGTCCGCTATACGGACGCGGAGGGTCGCACGGACTACTACACGCCGGAAGGCCACAGCCTGCGAAAGGCGTTCCTGCGTACGCCCGTGGAATTTTCCCGTATCAGTTCGCATTTCAATCTGAAACGCAAACACCCTGTACTGAATCGTATCCGCGCGCATAAGGGTGTGGACTACGCTGCGCCACAAGGCACGCCGATCAAGGTCACCGGCGACGGCCGCGTCGTGTTCCGCGGCGTCAAAGGCGGCTATGGAAATGTCGTAATCGTGCAGCATGGGAACACCTACAGCACGCTGTACGCACACTTGTCCAAATTCGCCCGGGACGTCAACACGGGGACCCGCGTGCGCCAAGGACAGACTATCGGTTATCTCGGCATGACGGGGTTGGCGACCGGCCCGCATCTGCACTATGAATTTCTGGTCAACGGCACGCACCGCAACCCACTGACGGTCAAATTCCCCGAAGCCTTGCCGATCGACAAGCGCTTCCGCCCCGATTTCCAGAAACAGGCCCAGACCTTGATTGCCCAGCTTGAACTGGCGCGCGATCGTGACAACCAAGTCGCACTGAACAACGAATAATCGGACAATTGACCGGTCCAAAGAGGCAAACCCACCCGGTGACAGCCGAACGACTCGGCCGACGGCGCGGCGGTCGGACCAGGCGACATCGGATATTCCGGGCGCTTGGCTGGTGGTCCGCGGCCTCGACGGACGTTAGCCAAGGCCGCCACCGTGAGTGACTACTACCTCGGCTTGATGTCCGGCACCAGCCTGGATGGCGTCGA
>JBAYTM010000322.1:0-3663 GCA_041675685.1 Thiohalobacteraceae bacterium | reverse complement strand
CACCGCCGAACTGCCGGATGCCGTGCGTCAGGATCTGGCGCTGTATACCGGCTGCATGGCCGGCGCCTCGCAGATCGAAGAGCTTGAAGTCATGTTGCGCGAAGCCGGATTCAGCCAGATCCGCATCGAACCCAAGGACGCCAGCCGCGAGTTCATCCGCGACTGGGCACCGGGACGGCGCGTGGAGGAGTACGTCGTCTCGGCGAGTATCGAGGCGGTGAAACCCTGAGTGCGCTGACTCTGGTGCGTCAGCTCCGCTTCGACGCACCCTACGGATCGACCGCCCGCGGATCACCGTAGGGTGCGTCGGCGCGAGCGATGCACCATAGGCTATCGAGGCGGTCAAACCCTGAGTGCCGGCCCTGGTGTGTCCGCTCCGCTTCGACGCACCCTACGAACCGGCTACCCGCCAGTCGTCGTAGGGTGCGTCGGCGCGAGCGACGCACCATAGGCGCGCTCCATGGCGCGCCGGCGCCTGACACATTGGATTCCGGCATGCGCCGGAATGACATCGTCGTTCTATAGTGCGCGGACCGGTGTCGCCGCCTGCAGGCCGCGGAAAATTGCCTAGACTCTAGGTTGTCAGTGGGGAAACCCCGGAGGAACCAAGATGAGTATTCGAGCCGAGTTGCAGGCCACCATTGCCGACATGGTGGTCGCGGGTAAAGGCATACTCGCCGCCGACGAGAGTAGTCCGACCATTGCCAAGCGCTTCAAGGCAATCGATGTCGAATCGACGGAGGAACACAGAGCGGCCTATCGCGCCTTGTTGCTGACGACGCCGAAGCTCGGCGACTTCATCAGTGGCGTGATCCTGTTCGAAGAAACGCTTGGCCAGACCACGGCCGAAGGCAAACCCCTGGCGCAGGCGGCCATGGAGCAGGGCATCGTGCCCGGCATTAAGGTCGACAAGGGCACGACGCCACTCGCGAATGCGTCCGGCGACCTGATCACGCAGGGGTTGGACGGTTTGCACGAGCGGTTGGCGGGTTACAAGGCGCAGGGCGCGCGCTTCGCCAAGTGGCGCGAAGTCTACAAAATTTCGGAACACAACCCGACCCGATTGGGCATCGAGGCGAATGCCGAGATGCTGGCGCGCTATGCCGCGATCTGTCAGTCCCAGGGCATAGTGCCCATCGTCGAGCCGGAAGTGTTGCTGGACGGCGGCCACAGCATCGAACGCTGCTTCGAGGTGACCGAAGCCGTCCAGCATGCGGTCTTCCACGCCTTGTACCGGCACGGCGTCGAGTTCGAGTACATGATTCTGAAACCCAGCATGATCGTGCCCGGCAAAGAGGCGACGAATCAGGCCGGCCCCGAGGAGATCGCCGAGAAGACCCTCGCGCAACTGCGCCGCACCGTGCCCGCCGCGGTGCCCAGTATCAACTTCCTGTCCGGTGGACAGACCCCGGAAGAGGCCACGCTGAATCTGAACGCCATGAACGCGCGTGCCGGGAATGCGCCCTGGCAGTTGAGTTTTTCCTACGGCCGGGCGTTGCAGGAACCGGTGCTCAAGGCCTGGCAGGGTAAAGCGGAAAACCGCGCGGCCGCACAACAGGCGTTGTACAAACGCGCCAGGCTGAACGGCGCGGCCTGCGTCGGCACCTATACGACCGAAATGGAAACGGAAGCTTAGAGAGGGTCTAATCGAGTCGTCATTCCGGCGATGTCGAATCCAAGTCGGAGTCGCCGCCTGCGCTGAAAGACCAACGCCCGAATCACCTGTCATTCCGGCGCAGGCCGGAATCCAGGGGAATCACCAGCCTGGATGCCGGCTTTCGCCGGCACGACGATTAAATCCGTCGTTCCCTGCGTCGGCCGGCTCTGCGGTCGGCGTCCTTGGGGTGCCACCTCCCCAGCCACACTGCGCTAAGAGACTGCTGATTAAGGAAGCTCTGAACAATCCGTCATTCCGGCGCAGGCCGGAATCCATGTCTTTGAATTTCTGGATTCCCGCTTTCGCGGGAATGACGAAACTGGGATTGATCAGAGTGTCCTTAATGCCTCTTTCGTCATTCCGGCGCATGCCGGAATCCAGGGGAATCACCAGCCTGGATGCCGGCCTTCGCCGGCATGACGAATAAATCAGAGATTCCCTAAAGCAGATGCGGTCGATCCGGTAGTTCGTTGCCCGCGGCATCGCGCCCCGGGAAGTGTCGCGCCAGCAGGGCGCTGACCTGTTGGATGCCGGTGACCGCGCCGGCCTGGTAGTTGCCGGCGCGGAGCTGTTGCTCCATGGCCTCGCAGACCGCCTGCCATTCGGCAGATTCGACCAACATTGCAATACCACGGTCCGCGACGATCTCGACGTCGTGATCGGCAAGCAATACGTAGATCAGGACGCCATTGTTCTCGGCCGTGTCCCACACATGCAGCTCCGAGAACACTTCAATGGCGCGTTCGCGCACCGAGGCGTCGCGCAGCAGCAGGCGCAGATCGAGCGCCGCCTCGATCGCGACACGGATCTCGCCGCGGTGTGTGCACTCGGCGGCGACGACCGCGGCCTCGATCGCCTGCAGCGCGGCCGTATCGAAGCTGCGCCGCAGCATCCACCAGGGCGGCGGTAGCAGGTGCCGGAGCATGCGACCAGGTTTCACCATCGTCCCGATGCGCCTCCACCGCCGAAGCCGCCGCCACCGCCGCCAAAGCCCCCACCGAATCCGCCGCCTCCAAAACCCCCGGCGCCCCCGGCGCCGCCACGGCCGCGCGTGTAGTAGCCGCCGCGCCCGCCGAACCCGCCGCCACCGAACAGCGTGAACAGGAATGCCAGCAGGCCGATCACGGCTGCGCCCAGCAGGGAGGCGATCATCAGCCAGATCAGCAGACCGATCAGTCCGCCGACCAGGGTCGCGCCGATCAGACGTCCGAACACCGCGCGCAACAGGCCGCCGACCACCACCGTCGCGACCATGGCCATCGCCAACACATCCTGCAGGTCGCGCCCCTCGGGCGCCGGGCGTCCGGCCGCGGGCGGCGGCAGGGGCTCGCCTTCGATGACGCGCTGGATCTGTAGTACGCCGGCGAGCACGCCACCGTGGAAGTCGCCGGCCTGGAAACGCGGCACGATGGTCTCGGCGATGATGCGCTTGGCGACGGCGTCGGGCAGCGCGCCTTCCAGACCGTAGCCGACCTCGATGCGCAGCGCGCGATCCTCCTTGGCGATCAGCAGTAGCACGCCGTCGTCGACGCCCTTGCGCCCGAGTCGCCATTGCTCCACGACCCGAATACCGTATTGCTCGATCGCCTCGGGCTGTGTGGTCGGCACCATGAGCACGGCAATCTGACTGCCCTCGCGCGCCTCGAACTGCGCCAGTTGCTGTTCCAGCGCCGCCGTCTGCGCGGCCGTAAGGGTGCCGGTGAGATCGGTGACGCGCGCCTGCAGCGTGGGTACCTCGACTTCCGCATAGGCGCCCTGCTGGGCGAACAGCAGACAGGCGAGCAGCAGGAGACGGTGCAGCGTGCGAAGGTCACGCGGTAGAGCAGACAGTCGCACGCTTGCATGACGCCGGCCGCGGTCAGGCGAAGGCTGCACGCCTCTCCGGTGCCGCTGCGCAGGCATGACCGGTTACTGCGTTCCCGGTGTCGCGGGTGCGGCCGGCGCCGCCGGAGAGGTTCCGAAATCGACTTGCGGCGGCCGCGAGATGGCCTGTTCGTTTTCCACTT
>JBAYTM010000321.1:0-3664 GCA_041675685.1 Thiohalobacteraceae bacterium | reverse complement strand
CCGCACCATGACGTTCGACAAGGCGAAGGCAAAGCCCGCCGACACCGCCAGCCAGTCGCCCGGGCCGCTGGGCCAAGGCAGACCGATGACCGGATCCCAAAGCATGATCAGCGCACCGGCAAAGGCCAACAGAAAGACGCCCTGCGCCTGCCGGCCGAGGCGTTCCCCGAGTATCAGCCAGGCCAGCAACACCGCCCAGATCGGCGACAGATAAAACAACAGCAGGACCCGAACCACAGTGCCTTCGAGGACTGCAATGACAAAGGCGACGTTGCACCAACCGGCCGCGAGCGCGAGCCAGAGCAGCGTCACTGGTTGATGCCGTAATTCGGCGATGCGGGTGGCGAACGGCAGCAGGCCGAGCAGTAGTGCCGCCGTGTAACTGGTCAGCGTGATCCACAGACCTTCCAGCCCCGCGGCTTCCAACAACCGCAACGGATACCAGATCACGCCCCAGAGCGTCGCCGCGAGCAGCAGGCTGAAGATCGGCAGCAAGGCCGGCGCAGGTCTGGTCAAGGTCTCGGTATCCCGTATAATCGCCGCTTTCAGAATCCAGGCGCATGGTAATGGGTTTGCGGCGACGTTGCAGCCCGCCCTGACCTGCAACCCGCCGGCGCGCAGGATACCCGAACCGACATGAATCCCGACCTACAGCGCCTGCTGCCCTACCCGTTCGAACGCCTGGCACAACTCAAGGCGGGCATCACGCCGCCCGCAATGCTCGCGCATCTGAATTTGTCGATCGGCGAACCGAAACATCAGCCGCCGCACTTCGTCGCCGAGCAGCTCATCAGTCATTTGCATGGCCTCGCGCAGTATCCCTCGACGCGCGGAAGCGACGAACTGCGTTCCGTCATGGCGCAATGGCTCACGCAGCGCTTCGCGCTGCCCGAGGCCAGTATCGATCCGGCACGACACGTGCTGCCGGTCAACGGCACGCGCGAGGCGCTGTTCGCCTTTGCCCAAGCGGTGATCGACCGCGGCCGCACGCCGCTGGTCGTGCTGCCGAATCCTTTCTATCAGATCTACGAAGGCGCCGCGTTGCTCGCGGGCGCCGAACCCTGGTTCCAGAACACGACGGCGGAGAACGGCTACCGGCCAGACTTCGCCGCTGTGCCCGCGGAGGTCTGGAACGCCTGCCAACTCGTCTATATTTGCAGCCCGGGCAATCCCAGCGGCGCAGTCCTTGGTCTCGCTGCGCTGCAACAGCTGATCGAACTGGCGGATCGCCACGACTTCGTGATCGCCTCGGACGAATGCTATTCGGAACTCTATCCAAACGAGGACAATCCGCCGACCGGTCTGCTGGCCGCCGCCGCGGCGATGGGGCGCGACGACTATCGGCGCTGCATCGTTTTCCACAGCCTTTCGAAGCGTTCCAACCTGCCCGGCCTGCGTTCCGGTCTGGTCGCCGGCGACGCGCGAATCCTGACCGACTTTCTGCGCTATCGCACCTACCACGGCTGCGCAATGCCGCCGGCCACCCAGGCCGCCAGCATCGCCGCCTGGCAGGACGAAACGCACGTACGCGACAATCGCGCACTGTATCGGGAGAAATTCGACGCCGTACTCGATGTGCTCGGCCCCGTGCTGGAGGTGCGGATGCCGGACGCGGGCTTCTATCTCTGGCCGCGCACACCGATCGACGACACCGAGTTCGCGCGTGGCCTGTACGCGCAACAGAACGTCACCCTGCTGCCCGGCAGCTTCCTGTCGCGCGACGCGCACGGCGAGAACCCGGGTCGCAACCACGTCCGCATCGCGCTGGTCCCGCCGCTCGAAGAATGCATCGAGGCGGCGCAGCGCATCCGGACGTATGTGGACACACTATGAATGAATTTTTCACCACGAAGGGCACAAAGGTCACGAAGACTTCAGTATGAATGCAAAAGCGCCCTGTCGGTGGCTGGTTTTGCAAGGATTGCTTCTTTGTGTCCTTAGTGTCCTTCGTGGTTAACGCTTATATGCATCAACAACGGAGATCGAAGATGAGCGACATCAAGAGCACCATCATCGAGGCGTTCGAGCGCCGCGCGGACATCACGCCGCGCAATGTGGAACCGCATGTGAAAGAGGCGGTCGTCGCGGCGATCGAGGATCTCGATGCGGGCAAGGCCCGTGTCGCCGAGAAGATCGATGGCCAATGGGTGGTGCACGACTGGCTGAAGAAGGCCGTGCTGCTGTCGTTCCGTATCGAGGACAACAGCTTCATGAAGGGCGGCTTCACCAACTATTACGACAAGGTGCAGTCCAAGTACGCCGACTACAACTCGCGCATGTTTCGCGAGTCCGGCGTGCGCGTGGTGCCGCCCGCCGCGGCGCGCAAGGGCTCCTACATCGCGCCGGGCGCGGTGCTCATGCCCTCCTATGTGAACATCGGCGCCTATGTCGATTCGGGCACCATGGTCGACACCTGGGCGACCGTCGGCTCCTGTGCGCAGATCGGCAAGAACGTCCATCTGTCAGGCGGCGTCGGCATCGGCGGCGTGCTGGAACCCGTACAGGCTGCGCCGACCATCATCGAAGACAATTGCTTCATCGGTGCGCGTTCCGAGGTGGTCGAAGGCGTGATCGTCGAAGAGGGCTCGGTGATCTCCATGGGCGTGTACATCGGTCAGAGCACCAAGATCTACGACCGCGAGACCGGCGAGGTCTCCTACGGGCGTATCCCGGCCGGCTCGGTCGTGGTGTCCGGCAATCTGCCGTCGAAGGACGGCACCTACAGCCTGTATTGCGCAGTCGTCGTAAAGAAGGTCGACGAGAAGACGCGCGGCAAGGTCGGCATCAACGAACTGCTACGCGGGATATAAAAGACAGATATCACACCTGAGGCGCACAGAACACAGGGAAATTATTTCAGGAAACTCTGATCAATCCCAGTTTCGTCATTTTAGCGAAAGCGGGAATCCAGAAATTCAAGGGCATGGATTCCGGCCTGCGCCGGAATGACGGATTGTCATAAACCAAACTCTGTGGCCTCTGCGCCCTCTGGTGTGAATAACTGTCCTGGCAAAATGCCACGCACATGACTCAAGCCACATTGAAAACCACGCACGCCGTTCTGACGCTGGCCGACATCGGGACATCCAGCACCCAGACACTGCTAAGACGCTACGGCATGCAACTCGGTATCGCCCCCGCAGACAGCCTGATCCCCGGCAGTTTCTGGGGCGGCAGCGAAGCGGGCTTGATCGATGATCGTCTGCTTGCGCGCAGCGACACCCCCGTGCACTCCATTCTGCATGAAGCCTGTCACTACATCTGCATGGACGCCAACCGCCGCGCCGGATTGCACACCGATGCCGGCGGCGACTACGACGAAGAGAACGGCGTCTGCTATTTGCAAATCCTGCTCGCCGATCATCTGCCGGGCGTGGGGCAGGAACGGCTAATGCAGGATATGGATGCCTGGGGTTACAGCTTCCGGCTGGGATCGGCCGCGCGCTGGTTTGCGGAAGATTCCGAGGATGCGCGCGACTGGCTGCGAACGTATGAACTGATCGATGCGGATGGCAATCCGGGCTGGCGGCTGCGGTCATGAGCGAAACTCCCTTTAACCGCAAAGGGCGCGAAGGCACGCGAAGAAAGGCATAACGAGAGAAGTTAAAGACAAGCGTCGCATCTGTTGAATGGGAAATGTTCCGCGGGTTTGGACATCTTCTTT
>JBAYTM010000320.1:0-3679 GCA_041675685.1 Thiohalobacteraceae bacterium | reverse complement strand
GCTCTGGGCGTTGTTCTTCAGTAGTGTCCTGGGGCTGGTCATGGCCGCGTGGGGCGGCTGGATGGGTGGACGGCGGGTCGCGCGCCGTCTCAGTTACGTCCGTACCTGAAGCAGGCGGGCGTTCGCGCGGCGGAGAGCTTGCAAAAGACGACTCGCGCGGCCGTTCCGACGGGCGCGCAAGGTTTCAACTTATTGCCGCTGCGCCGGGTAGGTGAGCAACGGCCCTGTGGGAGAAATGCGCGTCTCTTGCGTCGCCGCTCAGCGCCGATCCGAGTGGCCAAGATCCTTGGAGGGCGCTATACGGTCGCGCAGCCGCTGTTTCAGCTCCTTCGCTTCCGGGTAGCGCCCTTCCTGTTTTCGTGACCACAAAAGTTCGCCATCCACACGCACTTCCCAGATTCCGCCGTGTCCGGGGACCAGCGTTACGCCACCGAGGTCATCAACGAAGGTGGTAAGCAGCTCTTGCGCCATCCAGGCGCTACGCAGCAAAAAGCCGCATTGGCTGCAATATTCGATCTGGACCTGTGGTTTGCTCATCAGGCAATCGCCGATCGGCCGGGCCGCCTACAGCCACAACATGCAGCCCATTTCCAAGGGGTGGCTCAAGTACGGATGGGTCGGGAACATGCGCAGCTTGTAATGCTGCAGACCGGCCAGCGGGGGAATCAGGTCCAGGCGGAACAGCGTCTCATCGTTTGGTCCCGTGCCGGCCGCCGCGAAATCGAAGTGTGCCTGGGCCGTGAAGTCGCCATGCTCGTCCTCGATGCCGACCACGCATTCGAGCCGCACGTCGTTGGCGGTCAGATCGTGCAGTTGGGCCGACACGCTGATCGGCAGCGTACGCCCCGACGCGATCGCCTCGGGGTACTTGTCGGCGAGGCGCAGCGAGAACTTCGGCCAGGTGCGGCGGATCTTCGCCTTCCAGGCCGCCAGTTCGCGCGCCCCCTTGTACTTGTCGGCAGCGAGCTTGCGACACTGACCTGCGGCCGCGCTGTAGAAATCGCGTACGTAGTCCATCACCATGCGCTGCGAGTTGAACTGCGGCAGGATCGATTTGATGGAGGCCTTGGACATCTGAACCCAACCTTCGGAGTAGCCGTGGCCGTTGCGCTGGTAGTACAGCGGGATGACGCGACGTTCGATAATGTCCAGCAGTTCGTTGCTCTCTTCACGATCGCGATAACCGGCATCGTATTGCTGTCCATGCGGCGCGATGGCCCAGCCGTTTTCTCCGTTGTAGCCTTCGCCCCACCAGCCGTCGAGGACGCTCAGGTTGATCACGCCGTTCAGCCCGGCCTTCTGGCCGGAGGTGCCGCTGGCCTCCATCGGATATTCCGGCGTATTCAACCAGACGTCGACGCCGGTCACCAGCTTGCGGGCGAGCGACATGTCGTAGCCTTCGACCAGAATGATCTTGCCCATGAACTCCGGCCGGCGCGAAAACTCGTGGATTACCTGAATCAGCTGTTGCCCCGGAAGGTCGTTCGGATGCGCCTTGCCGGCGAACATGAACATGACCGGCCGGCCCGCTTGGTTCAGCAGGCGTTCGAGCCGTTCCGGATCAGAAAACAGTAGCGCGGCGCGCTTGTAGGTGGCGAAGCGGCGGGCGAAGCCGACGGTCAGAATGTCGGTCTCGTGCGGCGACAGGTGCTGCGTCATCCGGTCGATAATGGCGTCTGAATAGCCATTGCGCCGGTATTGCAGCGTGACGCGCTGGCGTACGTCTTCCAACAGTTCCGCCTTGAGCGACTGACGCAGGCTCCAAAAGCTGTGATCGGGAATGTGATCGATGCGATCCCAGTAGGCGTCGTTGATCAGCTCGTTGCGCCATTCGCGGCCGAAGCGCATGTCATACAGATTCATCCAGTCGCGCGCCAGAAAGGTAGGCACGTGCACGCCGTTGGTCACGTAGCGGACTGGGTTCTCGCGGTGCGGGACCTGCGGCCAGATGTAACTTTCCATCTGCGAGGCCACGCCGCCGTGAATACGGCTGACGCCGTTATGGAAGCGCGAGGCGCGCAGCGCCAACGCGGTCTGGTTGAAGCCGTTCTGGTTGCTCGGGCTGGCTCCCAGCTGCAGGAACTCGTCCATGCTTATGCCCAGTTCGCCGACATAGTCCGCGAAGTAGCTGCCGATCAGATTGTGATCGAAGATATCGTGGCCGGCGGCGACCGGCGTATGTGTGGTAAAGACCGTTCCAGCAGCGACCAGCTCCAGCGCGCCCGCGAAATCCAGTGCGCCTTTGCGCACCCATTCGCGGCAACGCTCAAGTACCTGAAAGGCCGCATGGCCCTCGTTGATGTGCCACACCGTGGGCTTCAGGCCGAGGGCACGTACCGCGCGGACGCCGCCGATGCCCAGGACGATCTCCTGCTGGATACGGGTGGTGATGTCTCCGCCGTAGAGCTGGTAGGTAATGGCGCGATCGGCATCCTGATTTTCGGGCAGGTCGCTGTCGAGCAGATAGAGTTTGATGTGGCCGGCCTGCGCCTCCCAGACCTTGAGCATGACCTGACGGCCGGGCATGTCGACGAACACGTGCAGTTCCTGGCCGTTTTCGATGGTAGCGGGTTGAATCGCCAGGTTGGCGAAATTGGTCGGCGCGTAGTGCGCGATCTGGTTACCGTGGCCATCGATGGTCTGATTGAAATAGCCCTGGCGATACATCATGCCGACGCCGACGAAGGGGATGCGCAGGTCGCTGGCCGCCTTGCAATGGTCACCGGCGAGGATGCCGAGACCGCCCGAGTAGATCGGCAGGCTCTCGTGCAGGCCGAACTCGGCGCAGAAGTAGGCGACCAGATCGATTTCGGGATCGAGATACTCTTCGATACCGGTCGGCAGCGTTTCCTTATGATAGGTATCGTAGGCCGAGAGCGCGCGGTTGTAGTCTTCCATGAAGACGCGGTCTTCGGCGGCTTCCTCCAAGCGCCTTTGGGAGACCCGGCGCAGGAACAGCTTGGGGTTATGGCCGCAGCTTTCCCAGAGCTCCGGGTCGAGCCGGTAGAACAATCCCCGCACTTGACGGTCCCAGCTGTAGAGCAAATCTTCGGCGAGTTCCTGCAAGCGCCCGAGGCGGGCGGGCAGCTGGGGTTGGACCTCGATGGAAAAGCGTGTGCCTACCATAGTTTCGTCATCGCTCTTGAACAGGTGAAATGGATTGGCGCCGGTACCGGGACGAGCCCGTTACGCGCTTCGAAGGCGAATAAGACCAGATTCCATGTCATTGACTGCGGGCGCGAGGCGACCCGCGCGGAGGGAAATATAAAATGGTGCCGGGAGCGAGACTCGAACTCGCACAGTGTTGCCACCGGTGGATTTTGAGTCCACTGCGTCTACCGATTCCGCCATCCCGGCTTGTTCCGGACCGTCCGCCACGTTGCGGGGTCCGGCACGGGCGCTAGTATAAGGCATCCGGACGGATCGGCAAGCGACGCTGTGCTACCATGCCGCGCCATGCAGCGCAGTGATTTTCGTTTCGAACTACCCACTGAACTCATTGCCCAGACGCCGCTGGCGGACCGTGCGGCCAGTCGTTTGTTGTGCCTGGATAGCGAAGGCCTGCATACCGACCGCAGGTTTCGCGATCTGCTCGAACTGCTGCGCCCGGGCGATCTCCTGGTGTTGAACGACACCCGCGTGATACCGGCGCGGTTGTACGGAAACAAGGCGAGCGGCG
>JBAYTM010000319.1:0-3693 GCA_041675685.1 Thiohalobacteraceae bacterium | reverse complement strand
CGGAAGCGAATCGCCCAAATGATTGGCCACCATGCGTTGGATGGATTGCAGTCGATCAGTGGTCGGGGCCGGCGAGACGATATGGTCTTGCAGGCGCTCGAGATCGGGCGATGGGCAGGAATGAGTATCCTGCGCTGGTTCCGAGGTCTCCTTGTTCGCAGCTGGCGTTGCCGTTGCGGCGGGCGAGGCTGGCTGCGTGGCGCGGGGCTGCGCACCGGCGCCCTCCCTGGACGGCGAATCCAACAGAGTGGTGGCCTGGGGGGATAAATGCGCCGGCACCGCGGTCGGTTCGCTACCCAAGGCGCGTTGCCGGCGTTCGTTGGTGCCGACCTCAAGGCTCAGCGTGTCGTAATCGATGTTGAGCTGCTCGGCCATCCGGCCCACGAGTTCATCTTGAACGCGCTGCACCGAGAACGCTTCGGCGGTGTTGTCGAACGTCGCCAGGATCTCATGGAACATCGCCTGAAAATCCTCCTGGGTCTGTTTGTCGGGGGCGTTTTCATCCCAGATGCGCTCACAGGCGCGGCGAAGAACGGCCAGGCGTTCGACTTGGTGCCGGCCCAGCCCGCCATACAGCACGTTCGGGATGGCCGGCAGCAAGAATTGCACGGCGTCGCGCATGCGGCTGATATGGGACTGCTGGGTCGGAAGACCGTCGGCGCTCAAACGGCGGGCAAGTTCGGCTTGCGACAGGGCTTGACCGCATTCCTGCTCGTAGAGCTCGCGCGCCTTCTCGATGCCGAGGGCGCGCTCGATGAAGCTCAGGCCACCGTGCAACTCGTTCTCGGCCATATGGCCGGTAAGCGCGACAATCTCGCCGCGTGCAGTCCACGGCCGGAACAGGCAGGAGATGCGGAAGAAGCGTTCGTCCTTCGTCTCGCTCCATAGTTCGCGCAGGATCGCCAGTCGGGTATTGCCGCCGTTGCGAATGATGTAGGTGGGGTCACCGGGGCGACGGGTGATTGCAGGTGGCGCATCCAACCCACGCTCGCGGATCGAGGTCTTGATTTCGTCATAGAGTGGGTTGCGGGTGACGCGCGGGTTGTGCTCATAGGGTCTGAGCTGATCCAGCGTCACCACCATTGGCGTGTCGGCGATCGGGTCGGTCAGGGCCGCAACATCCGGGCTGGTGCGCCCGAAGCCCGCCGCCAGCAGCTTTCCGGCCATGTCCTGTGCGCTCAGCTCATTCATGCTCAGATTCTCCGCTGCCGGGTTTGCTGACGCGGGCGGTGGCGTGCTGTCCGGCGCGGCGCAGCTGGGCGCGGGCATTTCGATCCGCCCGGTGGTCGCTGGCCGTGGAGCCGGTGAAAACCGGGGGCAGTCCGGACTTGGTGAATTTGAGGTGACCGCCGGGTGTGCGCACGACCTGCCAGCCATCGCTCAGCGCATATTCGATCAAGGGCCGCAGGCGCTTGTGGCCCCGGCACAGGTCACGCGCGTTCGGCATGGGAGCGCCTCCCTTGCTGGCGTCCGGCGGCCGCGTGGAACTGATCCAGCCATTGGGGAAACAACTCGCAGGCGAGGGCGCGAATAGTGTCCACTGCCGCCGGCGCTACGCGCGTCACCGGCCGCCGCCATTCGACGCGATGTACCGGCAAGCCGAGCGTTGCCGCTCGGGGATAGGCCTCGATGGCCGGAATGACGGTGTCCAGGACGTGGGCACAGGGGAGATTAATGACGATTTGGCGCAGCGCTTGTTGGATCGCACGCGCGCTTGCGGACACGGGCGGCACTCGATTGATGAGCAGGTGCAGACGCGGCGGTACGATGCCGAGGTGGCGATAGGGCGTGATGTCCTCGATCAACTGCACGGTACCCCGGCGCAGTTCGCGCGCGGCGAGGATCTCCGGAGTGACCGGCGAAATGGCCAGGTCGGACGCCAGCACGGCCATCTCCAGCAGCACGCTCCTCGCGCCCTGTGTGTCGATCAGCATCAGGTCGTAATGCGGGGCGAAGGTGGGCAGCAGATTGCGCAGCCGCAGCCGCCCGTCCGGCGCATGGAGCAACAAGGTGTTGAGCTGGCCCCTGTCGTCGTTGGAGAGCACCAGGTCGAGGCCGGCGATGCTGGTGTGGGAGACGAGTTGCGCGTCATCCTGCTCATTGAAAGCCAGCAGTTCGTAGATGCCACATGGCGCGCGCTTGTCGAGGGCGAAATAGCTCGACAGGGTCGGCTGAACGTCGAGGTCCACCAGCAGAACGCGCAGCCCCGCATCGGCGACGAAGCCGCCAAGGTTCGCCGCGGTCGTGGTCTTGCCGACGCCGCCCTTCGTTGAAATGATGGAGACCACCTGCATGGTGTCGCTCCTTGATGGCTATGACGGGGCGCGGCGTTCAGATGCGGTCCTTGATGCGGTCGGCGATCCATTGATCGATCTCGGCTGAGTCCCAACCGACCGCACGCACCCCCAGGCGCAAGGCCTTGGGAAATTTTCCTTCCTTCATCAGGCTGTAGATGTGGGCGCGCTTGAAGCCCGTCTTTGCCTCGACCTCGGCACGGCGCAGGATGCGGCGATCAACAGGAAATGCGAGAGCGGTCTGCGAAGACATGGTGAGCACTCCTTGACGCTTGGTGGCGCTGTTGGGGACATGCTTCACATTCAACGGCGAATGTTGGCCAGATGCACTGCAACTGCAGGGTGTGCAACTGCAGTTGCAGGCGGGCTAAGTTGTGTTGATCTGTCGCTTGGCCGCCGTAAACTTTGACCAGAGCGTCCTTTCGCTCATGCCTGGTCGGCCTTCGTGGTGCGCGATCAGCGCGCTGATTACCGACTCCATGGTTTCGAATGATGAGTAGGGTGTGCCGCTCGGGGACTTGCCCAGCAAGAGCGTAAGCAGTCCGCCGACGATGTTCAGGTAGGTGGTCTCGCTTCTTGGGCGCAGGGCGTCCTCGGAACGGCCCCGGCGCTTGATTTCCTTACGCAGGACTTCGAGCTCACTTTGACGATCTGCCAGAAGCGCTCTGAGTGCTTCCCGGTCGATGAGCAGCGCCTGAACGGCATCAGCGCTGAACGCCGGATGCAACTGCCGCTCCACGTCATCGAAGAGAAAGCCCGGCTTCTCACTGGGGTAGAAGTCCATCATCCAGGCCCGGAGGTCGACATGTCGGACGGTCAATTGCGGATCGTCAAGGAGGGACGGGTCGTCGCAGGTGATGCCGCCGCGGCCGTAGGGCAGTTCACCATTGTGCATGGCATCGAAGATGCGCTCGACGTTCAGCCGTAACATGGGCCACCGCTGGAAATTCACGGGATCGGGAATGTTGCGGGGGCCGACGATCTTGAGAATGCGGGCCTCGAATCGCTCCAGTCCGCACCAGCGGATGGCGGCCTCAATGGGTCGATAGAATGTCTTGCAAGTTTGAAGACGGTCGCTCCTGCGCATCTTCGCTCCGCTATTTCGTCGGAATACTTGAGTTTCCGCTCGGCATCAAATTCCTCCTGTTGCTCGCGTCGGCCACCGGCGCATGGCGGTGCGATGCGCGATGTTGATGACGAACGGCGTTGGCGATCTTTGTCGCGCAGCGGCATATCGTTGCACCCGCTGTATCCCCCCGTTCTTTCGAACCATTCCAGGGAGGTACTCAGAACGCACACAGTGACGTGCAGCTTGGTGCAAGTTTTTGAAGTGTTAATGCATTGGGAATTTTTTTGAAGACCGATCGGGTCCGGTCTGGAACCGATGAGGTCTTTGGCG
>JBAYTM010000318.1:0-3697 GCA_041675685.1 Thiohalobacteraceae bacterium | reverse complement strand
GTACGCCCGCCGATGGCGACAGCTTCAGCCTCGGCAACAATGTCGGCGGAGCGGGCGACAACGGCAACGCGCTGCTGATGGCGGGCCTGCAGACCAAGCTTTCGGTCGAAGGCGGAACCACCAGCTTCCAAGGCGCATATGCGCAGTTGGTGGGCGAGGTCGGCAGCAAGACGCGACAGGCCGAGGTCGGCAGCGTCGCCCAACAGGCCTTGCTGAGCCAAGCGCAACAGGACCGCAACGCCTTGTCCGGCGTCAACCTGGACGAAGAGGCCGCGAATATGATCCGTTTCCAGCAGGCCTACCAAGCCATGGCCCAGGTGATCACTGTGGCCGATTCCATATTTCAGACGCTTCTAAGCGCGGTCCGTAGGTAATCCAATATGCGTATCTCGACCATGCAGATCTACCAGAGCGGCGTCGATTCGATGCTGGATCAGCAGAGCAAACTGTTCAAGACGCAGTTGCAGCTGTCCACCAATCAGCGCTTCCTGTCGCCGGCCGACGATCCCATCGCCGCCGCGCAGGTCATCGGGCTGAACGAGTCGATCGCCATTACCGCGCAGTACAAGGCCAACGCCGACGCTGCCGTAACGCGCCTGAACCTGGAGGAAGGCGCGCTCAACGGCGTGAACAACGCCTTGCAGCGCGCCCGTGAGCTGGCCGTGCGCGGCAACAACGACGCGCTCGGCAGCGAGGCGCGCGAAGCCCTCGCGCTGGAGATGCGGCAGATCATCGACGAGATGCTGAGTCTCGCCAATACCAAGGACGCCAGCGGCGAGTATCTATTCGCGGGCTTCCAGTCGCAGGCGGCGCCGTTCAGCCACGACGGCTCGGGCACCTTCAGCTTTACCGGTGATCAAGGCCAGCGCCAGCTCCAGATCGGACCGTCCCGTCAGATTGCCGTGGGCGATTCCGGAATGGATGTCTTCATGAAGATCGACAATGCGGCGGGTACCGGCTATCAGGACGCATTCACAACCCTGTATACGCTGGCGACCGAACTCGAGGCCGACAACCCCAGCCTGGATCGCATCGCCGAGATCGACAACGCCATCGACAACGTGCTTGGCATTCAGGCGCGTATCGGCTCGCGATTGAACGCCATCGATCGGGAAGGCGAGGCCAATTCGGCCTTCAGCCTGCAACTGGAAACTGCGCGTTCCAACGTGCGTGACCTGGACGTCATCAAGGCCACTACCGACCTCAGCCGACAGCTCGTCACCTTGCAGGCGGCACAGCAATCCTTCGTCAAGGTGCAGGGGTTGTCGTTGTTCAACTACTTGTAGCGCGGAGCGGGAGACACCCGCGCCGGTATCCGCGCCCCGTTCCCTTCACTGGGCCTGAAGACAGACGGCCGTCTCGCGGTCGCCGGCCTCGAGTGTGTCCATCTGCATACGCAGTTCGTCATCGTCGGGATGGCGTTCGAGATAAGCGCGGCACAAGGCGACGGCATCGTCGTTGTTTTGCAAGGCGCCGAGTACCGCGACGGTGTTGACGACCAGCGACCGGTCGTCGGGGTCGATCGTCAGGCCCTGCGCGAAATGTTGCAATGCCTGTTCGACAGCGCCCCGTTGCCAGTGCAGCACGCCGAGATTGTTCAGCGCCTCGGTGTCGTCCGGGGCCAGTTCCAGCGCAGTCTTGAAGCATTTCTCCGCGCCATCGAGATCACCGCGTCCGAAGCGCTCCTCCCCTTCGATGATTGCCGCATGTGCGCGCCCCTGCCCGGTGGGGTCTGCGGCAGCCGGGGCTGTATTCGCCAGCCTTTCCAGGGCGTCTCTGTAGGCGTAACCGAGGCCCTCGACGACGTCCACGCCGAGGGATTCCAGATAGTGCCGCAGCGTGCCGGAGGCGTACCGGGTCCAGTCGGAGTCGTGGACGGCTTGCTGCTTCAGTCTGAGCGCGGCGTCGGTCATACGTTGATTGACGCCCAGGCCGAGTCGGGCGCATAGACGCCGCAAGGCCAGGACGGGTTCGTGGTGCAGGTCTTCGTAGCGCACGACAATGGCGTCGCGTCCCAGCGCGGCCAGCGCGTTCAGCAGTTCGGCGGGTTTGCGAGACAGCGACTCGGGAATGGCTCCGGCTCCCCGGTCGGCCTGCGGCGCAGCGGGGCGCGCGCCGAGTTGCTCCGCCGCGACTGCGGCGGGATGACGCAGCAGCGTGACAAACCGGGCCTTGGGCAGGAGTCGCCGCAGTGCGGCCGCGTGTTCGAGATATTCCGCAGTTATATCGACGCAGATGTGTTTGCCCGCGTGCGTCAAGATCCGACGATAGAGTTCCCCGGCGAACTGACGCGCGGCATGCAGATAGGTCGCTTCGCCATCGGGGAGCATGCTGAACGTACGCTGTCCATCGCCAGTTCCGTCTGCCGCGAAATTCAGATTGCCGAGCAGCGGTGACAGAATGCCTGGCGCATCGAGTGCATGAAGCTGGAGGTGCTGGCACAGCATCGCTTGCAGGCGGTCCGCCCCTGCATGCGGCATCGCGAAAACGAAGATGAGGTTATCGCCATGATATCCATCGTCGTCGGCTTCCGCCGCGGCGATCTGCTCCTCGATACGCGAGAGATAGGCCTGCGCGACCCAGTCCTGATATGCCTGCGTCACGTAGTCGCGATTCTCGGCCGACAATATTGACAGCAGGGATGCATTCTTGGTGTGGATGTAGTCGAGGGCGGCAAGGTGCTCGCGCAGATCGGCATGCGAGAGACTGCCCGGATGCGGCCGGTATTCCGCGAGCGGGTGATCGCAGTAAGTGGCCTCCAACCCGAAGGTCAGTCGGATGCGCAGTTCAAAATCCTCGAACAAACCGAGTTCCGGATCGTGGAGGCCGGTCCGCCGCAGGGCGGTGGTGGCCACGAGTTCGTTGCGGAACAGGGTGCGCTTGGGGAAGTTCCGGGCGAACACGTGCGGAAAGATCCAGCCGGTATGCACGACGTCGGTGTCTTCCGCCCACAACGCCGTCCGTTTGCCTTCCGCGTCGATAAAGTAGAAGTTCGAGTACACCAGCTCGGCGCCGGGATGGGCGGCGAGCGCGGCGAGTTCCCGTTCGAGCTTGTCCGGCAGAAACCGGTCGTCGCCGTCGACATAGGTGACGTAGTCGCCGGTCACGGCATCGAGGGCGTCGATCCTGGTGCGGGCGATGCCCTGGTTGCGGGAATGGAAGATCCGTTTTATCAGCTGCGGATACCGGTCCCGGTACGTCTCGATCAGCGCCTGCGAGCCGTCGCTGGAGGCATCATCGACTATGATGATTTCATGCGGCATGACGCTCTGCGACAGGACGCTGTCGATCGCCTCGCGCAACCAGTCCTGCTGGTTGTAGGAGGTGATGTAGACCGAGACGCGCGGCGCGGCCGCCGAGTCGGGACGCGCTCCGGGCTCCTTGCCCTGCATGGCATAGGTTACCCGCATGTGCGGCGGGCCGTAATCTTCCGCGAGCGCGTCGCGTTGCAGCGGCTCGCTGTTCCAAGGGTCGAACTCGACCAGACGCCCGACCTTGAGATCGGGGCGCATGAAGGACCGGCCCTGTTCGTTGAGCATGCATGCGGCGAACGAAAAGGAACTGTTGGATATCGCCACGTGGTCGCACTGGCTAAGCACGTGAAAGTCGGAATAGAACTCGGCCCCGGGAACGCTGACGCCCAGATCGCGCGCGGTTACCGGACGATAATCGGCGAAGTCCGCAAGTACCTCGTCCG
>JBAYTM010000317.1:0-3704 GCA_041675685.1 Thiohalobacteraceae bacterium | reverse complement strand
CAAGCCGCGGCATTCAGGACGGCGCGGCGACCTTGCCGCGCGTCAGCCAGCGCCAGACGGTCCCGCTGGGCCGATCGCTCCCGGTCAGCACGTAATCGAGGACATTGAAATTTTTCGTCGTGGTCTTCATCGCCAAGCGTGCCGCATCCGTGCCGCAGAACAGCAGTTGATCCCCGGGTTCCAGAAACATGTCGGGCTCCGGCAGCAACTCCAGATGCTCGGCACGCTTGAGCAGCAGCGGGACACAGGCGAGCGGCCGCGTGCGGTCGTAGGGGTCGGTGGCGATCTGTGCAATGCGCACCTCGGTATCCTCGGCGAGCCGTGTCGCGACGGCCGGGCTTTTCAGCGCATCGATCACCAGGGTCCAGGTCTGCGGCGACTGTTCGGTCACGACCCCGGTGACCCGGCTGACCAGCACGTTGGCCCATTCCTCGTTCTGATGGCGCGCAAGCTTCAGAAAATCGCCGAGCAGCGGCGTGATGATCAGCGACAGAATGCCGCGGCCCACGATGGTGCTGGTCTGCATGATCATATTGGCGCGCGAGGCGGCGAACAGGGCGTCGTTGCTGCGCTGATTCTGCCGCACCACGGTGAACAGCGCGCCGTTGAGATCCTTGGCGGTCATCAGGATCGACAGATTGTTGGTGTCGTCGTCGGTGCCGGCGATGATGCCGACCGCGTCTTCGATGCCGGCGGCGCGCAGTGTGATGGCCTCTGTGCCACGGCCCGCGATGCTGTCTTCCGGCGGCTGAGTGCGCTGCGGATCGGCCTCGATGACCCGTGTCGCGACGCCTTCGAACGACAGGTGTTTGCGCACCGCCTTGCCGAACCGGCCATAGCCGCACAGGACCCAGGTGCCGCTCGGCGGCACCACGAAATCCTTCAGTGGCGCGTCGTGGATCGCGGTGATCCATTCGGAGACCAGAAACATCGAGGGCGAGTGGAACATCATGCCGAAGCGGTCGGCGAAGGTCTCGAAGGGATCGATGATGTGGTCGGTGCCGAAGGAGGCCATGTTGGCCGCGACGTCGCGCGTCTCGGCGCGGCAGACCACCTGGAGGCGCGGGCGCAGCAGCTTGGTGGTGATGGCGATCTTCAGGTTGGTGCGGTCGCAGTTGGTGACGGCGACCACGCCCTGGCAGAGCGGATTGTGCAGGCCGGCGGCGATCAGGGCCTCTGCGCTGTTGGCGTCGGCGTTCAGGCCCGGCGTAAAGGTCGGCAGTCCCTTGATCTCCAGGGCCTGGATGCGTGCGATGTCGATGTCGATTACCGTGCAGGGGATATCGCGGCTCGCCAGTTCGCGCACCAGCAGGGTGCCGGTGTCGCCGAAGCCGCAGATCATATAGAAAGGTTCACGCAGCCGGCGCGCCTGATGCGAGAAGCGCGAGAACGCCAGCACGCGCCGGAAGGCCGGGTCGCTGACGATGCCGAATATCGCGCCGATGGCATACAGCCAGGTGACGACCGTCACGTAGATCGTCAGGGTCGTCCAGAGCCGCTGCGCACCGGTGAAGGGGTAGGGAATCTCGCCGAAGCCGATGGTCGATGCCATGTAGCTGACGAAATACAGGGCATGAAAGAAGTCCATGCGCCAGGGATTGCCCTGTGGGTCCACGCCGTCGATCAGCGTGAATCCGAGGATCGAGATCGCGTAGGCGCAGATCAGCGCGATCAGCGGCCGCCGCATCCGGCGCAGGACCAGAAAGATGACGTCGCCCACGGCGTTCGCCTACCGGCGCAGCATGACGGTCTCGGTGATGAGCAGGATCACCGAGGCGAAATTGGCGATCAGGGCGCCGCTGGCGAGCGAGACGATGTCCGCCATGGCGTTCGGCGTGATGCCGACCTCGGTACCGTAGGCACTGACGCCCCAGACGATGGCGGCGATGATGAGTTGCAGATCCGCGACCAGACTGGTCGCCAGCAGCACCGCGCCGATGTGCGTGCGGTCGCCGAACTTCAGCACGGTGGCGATCAGGCTGACCACCAGCGCGGCGAACAACTCGACCGCGTCGTGGTGGTCCGGATTGTCGAAGTCGCCGATGACGAAGCCGAAATTGAGTGTCAGGGCCAGTACGATGAAGAAGGCGAATATGACTTTTTCGAGATTCATCCGGCGCTTCCCTGGTTTCTGGTTGTCCGCCGATGATAACAACCTCAGAGACTAGGGACGAGGGTCTAGATACTAGGGAACCTCTGAACAATTCATACTCCGTCATTCCCGCGAAAGCGGGAATCCAAAGATGCAAAGACATAGATTCCGGCATGCGCCGGAATGACGAATTGTTTAGAGGTTCCCTAGGTACTATGTACCAGGCCCTGGGTACTAGGGCCGGGGTACCAGACCGTAGTGCGCAATAGCGGAGCGCATCGCGCCGCGTGTGTTGGGTTGGGGCACGGAAAGACATGTCCCGGATCCCTTAACCCGCACCACGGAAATTGCCGCTGGGGCGGGAATCGACCAAACTGGAGTTCGAATCCGAGGCACCCAGCATGTCGACGAACGATTCCCGCACACTGCACCGCGAACCCATTAGTGTCCGTCCCGATGCCGAAACGGCGACGCGCCAGGGCCTGCCGTATTTTGTAGGCATTTCGCGCGAGACGGCCGGCGCCGAAGGCCTGTCCATGAGTCTGGTGGTGATCCCGCCGGGTGCGGTGTCCGAGGCGCACATACACCAGGGCTACGAAACGGCGATCTATGTGCTGAGCGGCCAGGTCGAGACGCGCTATGGAATGCGCCTGGAGCATTCTTTCGTCAACGGGCCGGGCGATTTCGTATTCGTGCCGCCCGGTGTTCCGCATCAGGCAGTGAACCTGAGCGAAGACGAGCCGGCGCGCGCCATCGTCGCCCGCAACGATCCGGACGAGCGCGAAAAGGTCGCCTTGTATCAACCGCCCTCCACCGACGAAGCCTGACCCCGTGTTGAAACGACTCACGACCCCGCACAAGGGCCGCGGCGCGACCGGCAACCCCGACAACCGGTTCGAGTCCTGCAGCTACGAGGCCATCGACGACGGCTGGGGCAGCCTGGACGAAGCGCCGGCGCCCTTGCGCACTATTCTGCAGAAGGACACCGCGCGCAGCCTGATCAACTACAACGCGTCGCCCGACGTCGGTTTCGACCGATCCATCAATCCCTACCGCGGCTGCGAGCACGGTTGCGTGTACTGCTTCGCGCGGCCGACACACGCCTATCTCGGCCTGTCGCCCGGTCTGGACTTCGAGAGTCGGCTGTTCTACAAGGCCGACGCCGTCGAGTTGCTGCACCGCGAGTTGACGCGACCCGGTTACCGCTGTGCGCCGCTGGCGCTCGGCATCAATACCGACGCCTATCAGCCTTTGGAACGCCGCCTCGGGATCACCCGCCAGATACTCGAAGTGTTGACCGACTGCCGGCATCCGTTGACCATCGTCACCAAGTCGGCGCTGGTGGAACGGGACCTGGATCTGCTCGTCGAGCTGGCGGAACAGGATCTGGTCCATGTGCTGTTTTCGATCACCACCCTCGACCGGGAAATCGCCCGTACGCTGGAGCCGCGCGCCGCGGCCCCGGAACGGCGTATCGAGGCGCTGCGTCGGCTCAGCGCCGCCGGCGTACCGACCGGCGTCATGGTCGCGCCGCTGATCCCGGTGCTGACGGATGCCGGGCTCGAGGCTATCCTCAGGGAGGCGCACGCCGCGGGCGCGCGCGAGGCCGGTT
>JBAYTM010000316.1:0-3729 GCA_041675685.1 Thiohalobacteraceae bacterium | reverse complement strand
TTCAGCACGCCGCCGAAGTGGTCGGCATGGACGAATCGCCCTCGCGCGCGTTGCGGTTCAAGAAAGATTCCTCCATGCGGGTGGCCATCGACCTCGTCAAGGACGGGCGTGCACAGGCCTGCGTCAGCGCCGGCAACACCGGTGCGCTGATGGCGACCGCACGCTATGTGTTGAAGACCTTGCCGGGCATCGATCGACCGGCGATCTCGTCCGAAATCCCCAGCATCCAAGGGTATACACAGGTACTGGATCTGGGCGCCAACGTCGATTGCAGCGCCGAACACCTGTTCCAGTTCGCGGTCATGGGTTCCGTGCTCGCCAATGCGGTGCACGGCCTGGATGCGCCACGGGTCGGATTGCTCAATATCGGCGAAGAAGAGATCAAAGGCAACGAACAGGTCCGCGAGGCCGCTGCACTGCTGACGGGAAGTTCTTTGAACTACATCGGCTTCGTAGAGGGTAATGACGTTTACACTGGTGGCGTCGACGTGGTGGTCTGTGATGGCTTCGTCGGCAATGTCGCACTAAAAACCAGCGAAGGCGTCGCCAAGATGATCGGTCATTTTATGCGTGAGGAATTTTCGCGGACCTTGTTGACGCGCCTGATCGGTGCGCTTGCGATGCCCGTGCTCAAGGCCTTCCGCAATCGCATCGACCCGCGGAGCTACAATGGCGCGACGTTGCTCGGCCTGCGCGGCATCGTCATCAAGAGCCATGGAGGCGCGGATGCGGTGGCCTTCGAAAACGCCATCAACGTCGCCGTACTCGAAGTGCGCAAGGCCGTCCCCGATCGCATCGCCCACCTGCTCGAAGCAGGCCTGACCGACAGGCGGGAGGCCTGATGTACGCACGCATCACCGGAACCGGCAGTTACCTTCCAGACAAGGTGCTGAGCAACCACGATCTCGAGCAAATGGTCGAAACCTCGGACGAATGGATCCGGGACCGTACCGGTATCGAGAAACGCCATATCGCCGCGGACGGCCAGACCACCTGCGATCTCGCCGAGCAGGCCGCGCGCCGCGCGCTCCAGGCGGCCGGACGCCGTCCCGACGAGGTCGATCTGATCGTCGTGGCGACCACGACGCCCGACCGGATTTTTCCGAGCACCGCCTGCCTGCTGCAACAGCGCCTGGATATCCACGGCTGTGCGGCATTCGATATTCAAGCCGTGTGCACCGGATTTGTCTACGCCTTGGGCGTGGTCGACAAGTTCATCCGCACCGGTGGCGCGAAATGCGCACTGGTCATTGGCGCAGAAACCCTGTCGCGCATCGTCGACTGGAACGATCGCACGACCTGCGTGCTGTTCGGCGATGGCGCCGGCGCCGTGGTACTCGAAGCAAGCGACGAGCCCGGCATCCTTTCGACACACCTGCACGCGGACGGTAGCTACGAAAGCCTACTGACCGTGAACGCGGGTGTCTCGCAAGGCTACGAACGCCTCCAGGGCAACGGGGCCTTCATCGAGATGAAGGGCAATGAAGTCTTCAAAATGGCGGTCAACACCCTCGGCCGGATCGTCGACGAGACACTCGCTGCAAACCACTTGCAGAAATCCGATGTCGACTGGCTGATCCCGCATCAGGCGAACATCCGCATCATCCATGCGACCGCCAAGAAGCTGAAATTGCCGACCGAGCGGGTGGTGATCACCGTGGATCAGCACGGCAATACATCGGCCGCGTCGGTCCCCTTGGCGCTGGACGTCGCCGTGCGCGACGGCCGTATCCAGCGCGGCGAAACACTGCTCATGGAGGCCTTCGGCGGCGGCTTCACCTGGGGTTCGGCGTTGCTGAAATATTGAGTGTTTCGGCATGGAGAGTGCTTTTAACCACGAAGGGCACGAAGGCGCACAAAGAAAAGCTAAACCCGCTAAAACGCTTCGCTTATCTGCCGCAGTGGATGGTTGGTATGCGGGCAGCTGAAGGTTTGGATTCGACCGTTTCCCTGCGCATGACGAAGAAACGATAAGCGTTGACTTGTGATTTTCTTCGCGCGCCTTCGTGTCCTTCGTGGTTCAAGTTTTGTTTTGTTGAACTTTCGGAACGTATGACCGCATGAACAAACAACTCGCTATTGTTTTTCCCGGACAAGGTTCGCAGTCGGTCGGTATGCTGGCCGAACTCGCAGGCGCATATCCTCAGGTCCTGGATACCTTCGCTCAAGCCTCCAGCGTGCTGGGCTATGACCTCTGGGCACTGGTTCAGAACGGCCCGGAAGCGGCGCTGAATCAGACCGACCGTACCCAGCCGGCGATGCTTACGGCCGGCGTTGCCCTGTGGCGGCTGTGGTGCGAGCAGGGCGGCGCACAACCAACGTTCATGGCCGGTCACAGCCAGGGCGAATACACCGCACTGGTCTGCGCAGGCAGTCTGGACTTTGCCGACGCCATCGGTCTGGTCGCCGAACGGGGCCGATGCATGCAGGATGCCGTGCCGGCCGGCGTCGGCGCTATGGCGGCGGTACTGGGCTTGAGCGACGATCAGGTGCGCCAAGCCTGTCTTGAAGCGGCGGAGGGCGACGTGGTGTCTGCTGTGAATTTCAATTCTCCGGGACAGGTCGTCATAGCCGGCCATAAGGCCGCAGTCGATCGCGCCTGCGAAAAGGCCAAAGCCATGGGCGCGAAGCGGGCGTTGCCGCTGGCGGTCAGCGTGCCCTCGCATAGCAGCCTGATGCGGCCGGCCGCCGATGCTTTTGGCAAGACCTTGGCCGCGACGGCGATCGACCCGCCCCGCATCCCGGTGATCCACAATGCCGACGTCGCGATCCACGACAGTCCGGAAGCGATCCGGGATGCCCTGGTGCGTCAGATCCACAGCCCGGTGCGCTGGGTCGAGACGGTGCAATTTCTGGCCGCACAGGGCGTCACCCGCATCCTGGAGGCGGGGCCGGGAAAGGTATTGACGGGTCTGAACAAGCGCATCGATAAGAACCTCGCGCTGAGCGCCGTCTTCGACAGCGCATCCTTGGCCGAAGCGATCGCATCGACCTGACTTCTTCAGGCGAGCGGGAGCTTGTACCGTCGATCGAAGCCGCACAATTTTCGAATAGACTTGGAAGCGAACACACCTATGGAGGCCCTATGTCACTGAGCAACGAAATCGCCCTCGTTACAGGAGCCAGTCGCGGCATAGGTCAGGCCATTGCGCTCGAACTGGGTCGGCAGGGGGCTACGGTCGTCGGCACGGCGACCTCACCGGCCGGCGCGCAATCGATCACCGAAGTGCTCGCCGGCGCGTCCATCAAGGGTGGCGGAAAGGTGCTCGATGTGACCGCACCCGAGTCCGTCGACTCCTTGATCAAGGATATCGAAGCCGAGTTCGGTAACGTCTCGCTTTTGGTCAACAACGCCGGCATCACCCGCGACACGCTGCTGATGCGGATGAAGGACGAGGATTGGGACGCGGTCATCGATACCAATCTCAGCTCGGTATTCCGCCTCAGCAAGGCGTGTATGCGCGGCATGATGAAGGCGCGCAAAGGCCGGATCGTCAATATCGCCTCGGTGGTTGGCTCGACCGGAAATCCGGGACAGGCGAACTATGCCGCCGCGAAGGCCGGCATGATCGGTTTCGCGAAGTCGCTGGCGCGCGAGGTGGGTTCCCGAGGCATCACCGTGAACACCGTCGCGCCCGGTTTCATCGATACCGATATGACGCGCGCACTATCCGACGAACAGCGTAACGCGCTGCTCAGCAGCATCCCGCTCGGCAGGCTCGGTGCGGC
>JBAYTM010000315.1:0-3736 GCA_041675685.1 Thiohalobacteraceae bacterium | reverse complement strand
CAATCGAGACAGCCGATGCCGGCGCTGGTGCAACCCTGCTGCACCCAGGCGCGCGTAGCCTCGTCCGAGTAGACCTGATGCAGCTCCCATACCGGACATTTTTCCGGTGTACCGGGATCGGTGCGCCGCACCCGCGCCGGATCGGTCGGCATGGTGCGGAGTTTGCGCGTGACCTCCTCCGGGTCCTCGCGCAGTGCGATGGTATTGCCATAGGACTTGGACATCTTCTGACCATCCAGCCCGGTCATCTTCGAGGCCGGGGTCAACATCGCCTGCGGCTCAGGCAGGATGATGCGGCCACTGCCCTCGAGATAACCGAACAGCCGCTCCTGGTCGCCAATGGTGAGATTCTGTTGCTCCTCCAACAAGGCGCGACCCACATCCAAAGCGCCGACATCGCCCTGCTCTTGATAGCGCTTGCGTACCTCGCGATACAGCTTGGCGTTCTTCTTACCCATCTTTTTGACCGCCTCTTCGGCGCGCACCTCGAAGTCGGCTTCGCGGCCATAGAGATGATTGAAGCGGCGCGCGACCTCGCGGGTCAATTCGACGTGCGCGACCTGATCTTCGCCGACCGGCACGCCGGAGGCCTTGTAGACGAGGATGTCCGCGCTCTGCAGCAACGGATACCCGAGAAAACCGTAGGTCGCGAGATCGAGTTCCTTGAGCTTTTCCTGTTGGTCCTTATAGGTGGGCACGCGCTCCAGCCAGCCGAGCGGCGTGATCATCGACAGCAACAGATGCAGTTCGGCATGCTCCGGGACGCGCGACTGGATGAACAACTTGCAGTTGCCCGGATTGATGCCGGCCCCCAGCCAGTCGATCACCATCTCCCAGACGCTCTGGGCAATAATTTCCGAGGATTCGTAATGGGTGGTCAGCGCGTGCCAGTCGGCCACGAAGAAAAAACACTCATACTCGTGCTGCAAGCGGACCCAGTTTTTGAGGACGCCATGGTAGTGGCCAAGATGCAGTTGGCCGGTCGGGCGCATCCCGGATAGTACACGTGCGTTTTGCAGTATCACCGAACTCACAGGCCACCTGTCGCTGTCGTTTTCTTGTTTAGGGAAACTCTGACTTGATCGTCATGCCGGCGAAGGCCGGTATCCAGGTTGCTGATTGCCCTGGATCCCGGCCTTCGCCGGAGTCACGAAAGAAAAATTAGTCAGAGATTCCTTAGGGAACTCGAATTGGTTCACCGACGCCGCCAACGCACGCCATGCGAAATGCGCTGTTGCCTGCCGGTCCGTCATATCCCGGTCAACAATACCAGCATCCGGTCCAGGCCGAACACCACCGGGCCGAGGATTTTGCCCAGGTAGCCGGTCGCAAGCAGGCCTATCAGTATGAAAAATCCATAGGGTTCGATCCGCGCGACCCGCGCGGACAGGCGGTCCGGCAACAGGCCGGTGAGTACGCGGCCTCCATCGAGCGGCGGCAGCGGCAACAGGTTCAGCACCAGCAGAATCAGGTTCAACAAAATGCCGATCTTGCCCATGAGCACCAGCGGCACCGAGGCCCAGGGCGAAGCGGCGGCGAGCGCCAGACCGAGTTTGGCGACCAGCGCCCAGAGGATCGCCATCGCCAGATTGGCCAGGGGCCCGGCCACCGCCACCAGTGCCATGTCGCGTTTCGGATTGCGCATATTCCGCGCGTCGACCGGGACCGGCTTGGCCCAACCGAAGATGAAACCGCCGGCCAGCATGAGTATCGCCGGGACCAGGATGGTGCCGACGGGATCGATGTGCTTGACGGGGTTCAACGTCAGACGGCCCAGCATTTCCGCGGTGTGATCGCCGAGACGGCGCGCCACATAACCGTGCGCGACCTCGTGCACGGTTATCGCGAACAGCAGGGGTAAGGCCGCGACCGCGGCGAACTGAATCAGACTGAGACCAAACATCGGCGGAGTATACGTTACTCAAGAAGTCAGGATATAAGGCGACATGAAAACCACCGCTATTCCGTCATCCCGGCGAAGGCCGGGATCCAGGCACCGCTGCGGTCACTGGATTCCCACCTCCGCGGGAATGACGTTAGCTTTAAGCGTTGTAGCCAACATCTTCGACCGCTGTGTAAATTCCCAGCGACTCAGATAAACGCCTCCGTGGCGCCGAGCCCCGTACGCACCAGCCTCGGCGTGCCTTCGGTGAGATCGACGACCGTCGTCGGGTCGGGGCTGCAGGCGCCGCCGTCGATGACCAGCCCCAGCTCGTGTTCCAGCCGGGCACGGATGTCGTTCGGATCCGTTTCCGGCAGGTCCTGACCCGGCAGGATCAAGGTGGAACTCATCAAGGGTTCGCCGAGATCCTCAAGAAGGGCCTGGCTGATCGGGTGCGCCGGAATGCGGATGCCGATGCTGCGGCGCTTGGGATGCTGGAGCCGGCGCGGCACTTCGTGCGTCGCCTTGAAGATGAAGGTGTAAGGCCCGGGTGTGTGCGCCTTCAACAGGCGATAGGCCGCGTCGTCGACCTTGGCATAGGTGGCAATCTCGGAAAGATCGCGGCACATCAGCGTGAAATTGTGTTTGTCGTCCAGGCGGCGTATGCGACGTATGGTTTCGGTCGCCGCCTTGTCACCGATCATGCAACCCAGCGCATAACTCGAGTCGGTCGGATAGGCGATCACGGCGCCGGCACGCAGAATTTCCACGGCACGGTGAATCAGGCGGCGTTGCGGATTGTCGGGGTGGATTTCGAAGAACTGGCTCATGGTGTCGGTTCAGTGATGGCCGTTAGATACGCGCACGCGCGCCGGCCGGTTGGACGGCACGGCGGGTGTGCGGCCAAAGGCCGCTGGCGCGGGGATGCGAGTCATGATTGGAGACGATCGGCCGGGGCCGCGCGTGGAATATCCCAGCTCTCCCAGACCGGGACACAGCCTTCCGGAAGGCCCGGCAGGCGACCGAGATCGACCCAGGGATTTTCCGGCCCGTGGTAATCCGAACCGCGCGACGCCCGCAATTCCAGGGTGCGCGCGACGCCGGCCATGCGGTGCATGTCGTCGGTGGTATGGCTGCCGGACACGACCTCCATACCCACGCCGCCGTATTCCTTGAACTCGCCCAACAACCGGCGCAGTTTGCTGCCCGTCAGGCGATAGCGCGCCGGATGCGCCACCACGGCATCGCCACCCGCGCCGCGAATCCAGGCGACGGTTTCGTCCAGCGCCGCCCATTGCCCCGGCACGTAACCCGGCTTGTTGTTGACCAGGAACTTTTTGAACACCTCGCGCACCGAGCGCGCGCGTCCCTGCTCCACCAGAAAATGCGCAAAATGCGTGCGGCTGACGATCCGGCCGCTCGCCAGGCGCCGTGCGCCGGCATAGGCATCGGCGATGCCGGCCTTGTCCAGACGGCGCCCGATCTCTTCGGCGCGCCAGTCGCGGAACGCCTGCAGGCTGTCGAGGCCGGCACGCAAGGTCGCGTCATCCGGGTCGAGATTCAGGCCGAGGACGTGCACCGTCTGGCCCTTCCAGGTCACCGAGACTTCGACCCCGGCGATCAGGTGCAACGGCAGCGCCGCGGCCGCGGCACGCGCCTCGGCGAGGCCGTCGAGGCTGTCGTGATCGGTCAACGCCAAGACGTCGATGCCGGCGGCGTGCGCGCGTTCCACCAGCTCGCGCGCGGTCAAGGTACCGTCCGAGGCCTTGGAATGGCTATGCAGATCGTATTGCAGACACATCCGGGCATTGTACCCCAGCAAGCCGTTGAAACGCGCTCAATGCGCGCGTCTAT
>JBAYTM010000314.1:0-3747 GCA_041675685.1 Thiohalobacteraceae bacterium | reverse complement strand
GATCATAGATCAGGCCCTAGGGTGAAATGCAGCCGCAGCGACTTATCGCGGCTGACCGCGGAGGCGAGATCGACACGCACCATGCCGATCGGCGAACGCCAGCGCAGCCCGACGCCGGCGCCGGTCTCCAGGCCCTGATGGGTACTGTTGAAGGCGTTGCCGGTGTCGACGAACAGCGCGACGCCCCAGTTGCCGCGCACGCGGTGTTCGTACTCCAGGCTGCCGAAGACCAGGTGCCTGCCGCCGATCACTTGGCCGGAGTCGTCGCGCGGCCCCAGTTCCTCGAAGTCGTAGCCGCGTACGCTCTGGTCGCCACCCGCAAAGTAGCGCAGCGTGGCCGGCAGCTGTTCGAAGCTGTCCGTCCAGGTGGTGCCGCCCTGCGCCCGCGCGATCCAGCGGCCGTTGGCACCGACGCTGCGGATCAGCTTCGCCTTGATCTCGGTCTGCACGAAAGTCATATCGGAGAGCAATGGCTCCGCGGCGCCACGCAGGTCGAATTGCAGCGAGTGTCCCCGGCTCGCGATCAGCCGATTGTCCGCACGCACCAGGAGATAGCTGACACCCGGGATGAGCAGTGCGGTCGTCTCGTCCGTCAGGCCGACCCGGAAATTCTCGCGCTGGTAATTGAGCGTGAGGGCCTCGCGCCAGCGGCCGCGGGCGACGCTGCGGCCGACGCCCAGTTTATAGAGGCTGCTGTCGACAGTGTCGCTCTGCTCGTCGAGGACCGCGGCCGTAAACTCCAGACGGTCGCTACGCGGATCGGCCAGAGGAATGCTGTAGCGGCTGATCAGCGACTGGTAGATCTCGGAGACGCGAACCTCCGCATCCATACGGTGCCCGCGCCGGTTGATGCGACGGTGTTCCCAACCGAGCAAGGCGCGCGCCCCGGTGTCGGTGCCGAAGCCGAGCCCGGCGCGGTATTCGTGCCGCTTGCGCGGTTCGAGCCCGACCTGCACCGGCACGCGCCGGTCCTGCGCCTGGTCGCGCATCGGCCGCACGTCTACCCGCTCGAAATAGCCGCTGTCCTCGAGCGCGCGCTGCAGGTCCAACAAGCGGCGACTGGAGTAGACGTCTCCCGGGGCGAACGGCAGGTAACGGCGCACCAGGTCCTCATCTAGGCCGGCATAATCGACACCGATCTCGCCGAAGCGGAACTGCGGCCCGGTATTTAGATGCAGAATGACGTCGGCACGGCGCGCCTCGACGTCGATCCGCAACACCCGCTCGCGGTAGACCGCCTCCAGGTAGCCCTGCTCCAAGGCGAGTTTCTGCAACCGCGACTTCAGATTCTCATAGCGCGCATGCAGCGCCGGCTCACCGGGCTGGAGCGCGACGTCCGCGACCGCCTTGCGCAATGCCGGATCCTCTTTGCCGGCGCCGCTGAGCTGTACGTCGATGCGTGCAAAACGTACCGGCTCGCCAGGGGAAATGCGGAACTCTGCCAACCAGTCGTCCTGCTCGGCACGCAACTCGCTATCGATCTGCACATCGTAGTAACCGAAGGGTTCCAGGGCCTCGCGGATCTCGTCCGGTGCGCGCCGGAAATACCGATGGATCTGGCGTTCGGACAAATCCTCCTTGGCGCGTTCGCGCTGGAGCGTCAACAGGGCCAAAACGTTATCGCGCAGGGCACCTTCCACGCCTTGCAGCTCGATACGCACCGCCGCGGCTGCGGTATCGGCCAGCAGCATCACCCCGAGCAGGACGTACAGAACGATCAGCGGTGAAACAGTGCGGCGCAATTGCATAATGACGGATGCCGGGCAGATGCCGGTGCGCGGAAATGCGCACCGGGACGATGGTGGCATAGGAGCCAACCCGGGAACATCGCGAATGTCCCTTGGGCGCTCGCAGAGTACGGCGCGCATCGCGCCCGCCCGGCAACTGCAAAAAAGGGCCTGCGTCGGCGCCGGGCCACGCCTACAATACGCGGTCCGGCAGCCAGGCGCCCGCAGGCCCGACTATGAATTCATCCCTGGACCGTCCCCGCCACGTCCGCAGCTTCGTGCGTCGCGAAGGGCGCATCACCCGCTCCCAGCAGCGCGCGCTCGACGACCTGTGGCCGCGCTACGGCGTGGAGCTCAACGGGCTGCTGGATCTGGATGCCGCATTCGGCCGCTGTGCCCCGCGTACGCTCGAGATCGGCTTCGGCAATGGGGCGAGCCTGGCCAAGATGGCCGCTCTCGCGCCGGACCAGGATTTTCTGGGCGTCGAGGTGCACCGCCCCGGCGTAGGCCAACTGCTGTTGGAGATCGAACGTTACGAACTGACCAACCTGCGTGTCGCGTGCATCGACGCCGTCGAGCTGCTGGAACGGCATATCGCGCCCGCCAGTCTCGACCGGGTGCTGTTGTTCTTTCCCGACCCCTGGCCGAAATCCCGCCATCACAAGCGCCGCATTCTGCAACCCGCCTTCGTCGCGATCATCCGCGAGCACCTCAAGCCGGGCGGCCTGTTCCATATGGCCACCGACTGGCAGCCGTATGCCGAGCAGATGCTTGCGGTCATGGACGCCGCGCCCGGCTTCCGCAACAGCGCAGGGCGCGGGCAGTACGCGCCCAAGCCCGACTATCGTCCGGAGACCAAATTCGAGCGGCGCGGACTGCGGCTGGGGCATGGCGTATGGGACTTGGTGTTCGTGCGCGACGGCGCTTAGCGCGCCTGGATGGAAACGCGCGGAAGGGCGAGACGCGGAACCGCTGCGCCTAAGCCTTCCAGCGCGATGTCCCAGCACGGACGAAACGCCCGGGGGAATCCCGATCAGACGAACGCGCTCTCGGATTTGAGCAGCGGGATGGGCTCGGCCTGTTCCTGGTCGCCGAGATGGGCGCGCGCATGGAGAATCGCGTCCGTGCGGGTGCGGAAGAAATGCTCCTTCCCCAGGTGCTCGTCGAAATGTGTCCGGTGGAAGATGTCGATGAGCTGTCGCTTCGCCCGCGCGATGACCAGCTGCACGCCCGCGGACTTCATGCGTCGCGACAGGGCGTGCAACATCTCTTCACCGGTCGCGTCGATCTGATTGATGCCTTCAGCGTCCAGAATGACGAACTTGAGATGCGGTTTGGACGCAATGTGCGTCAGCACCTGGGTTTCGAAATAACCGGCGTTGGCGAAGTACAGCGAGCCGTCGAAACGCAGCACCGAGATGGTCGGCGATCGCGGCAGCTCGTGGACCGTGGCATCCCGCAGCGTGCCGTCCGGATGCAGCGACAGCTCCGCAAAGCGCGGGCGCATGGTGCGATAGACGAACAGGCCCAGCGACAGGACCACGCCGACCATGATCGCAGTTTCAAGATGGGGTGCGACGATAAGCGTCAGGGCGAAAGTGATGATGGCGACGATGCCGTCATGCTTCTGCACCTTCATGGCGTGTTTGATCGGCTCGAGCTTCACCAGATTGATGACCGCCATGACAATGATGGCGGCCAGCGTCGCCTGCGGCAGGTGATAGAGCAGCGGCGTCAGGAACAACAGCGTGATGGCCACCACGATACCGGTTACGACGGACGAAAAGCCGGTGAGCGCGCCCGCGGTGAAATTCACCGCCGAGCGCGAGAAGGAACCGGACACCGGATAACTCTGGAACATGCCGGCGGCGATGTTGCCCAAGCCCTGACCGACCAGTTCCTGGTTGGTGTCGAGGCGCTGCCGGGTGGTGGTCGCCATGGCCTTGGCGATGGCGATGGCCTCCATGAAGCCGATCAGCGCGATGGTGACCGCCGCCGAGCCCAGCTGCAGCATGACGTT
>JBAYTM010000313.1:0-3747 GCA_041675685.1 Thiohalobacteraceae bacterium | reverse complement strand
GCAGAGCGATCCGGAACGCTACTGGCATGACGTGATGGTGGAGATCCGCGGCCCGCTGGTCACGGACTGGCAAGCCGTGTTCGATCACAACTGGCGGCACTGGGCGCATTCGCCGGCGATTCAGATCACGCCCTGTCCGCACGCAGGTCGACAGGTCGGGCGCGTTAGCCTGGCGGGCACCAAGACGGGCGCCAACATCACTCAGGCCTTACTGCAGCGCATCAGCCGCGCCCGTCACCGTATCTGGTTGGCGAGCGGGTATTTCGTGCCTTCCTGGAAACTGCGGCGGCGCCTGGCGCGGGCCGCACGGCGCGGCGTCGATGTGCGGCTGCTGCTGCCTGGTCCCTTCACCGATCACCCGGCGGTGCGCCACGCCGGGCGGCGCTTCTATCGCAAACTGCTGCGCGCCGGCGTACGTATTTTCGAATACCAGCCGCGCTTCCAACACGCCAAAGCCTGCTTGATCGACGACTGGGTGTCGGTCGGTTCCAGCAACCACGATCGCTGGAACCTGCGCTGGAATCTGGAGGCGAATCAGGAAATCGATGCGCCCGACTTCGCTGCCGAAACGGCAGAGATGTTCGCGGCGGATTTCGGGCAGAGCCTGGAGATGCACTACGACAGCTGGGGACGCCGCGGCTGGTATGCGCGGCTGGCAGAACGCTTCTGGGGTGCGGTCGACCGCTGGGTGGATCGGCGCCTGGGACGCTAACCGGCGCAGGCCACCACGCACCATGCGCCGAACACCGGCAGGGCGTTCGGCGCACTAAAGAGGTCTCGATTAACTCGCCTTGCGGTATTCCGGCGTACGCCGGAATACCGAGGCATCAGAAACCAGGGCACCGGCATGACGGCCAAAACAGCGACTCGGGCTGGATTCGCGTCGCGGGCCGTTGCCGGCGGCCAAAAGATCAACGGCGCTTCTTCGCCCCGCCCTTTTTCCTGGCGGCGGTCTTCCTGCCTGCAGTCTTTTTCGCTAGCGCCTTTTTAGCGACCTTCTTCTTGGCCGCAGGCCTGTTGGCGACCGTCTTCTTCCGGGTCGCGGCCTTCCTTGCCGGGGTGCGCTTGGCGGTCGCCTTCCTGGTCGCCGGCTTTTTCTTGACCGCTGACTTCTTCGCGACCGCCTTCTTTTTCGGCGCCGCCTTCTTCTTCGCTGCTACGGGCCGTTTCTTGGCAGCCGGCCTTTTCTTGGCAGCGACCTTCTTCTTTACGGCCGCGGTCTTCTTCGCGACGGATTTTTTCGCGACCGGCTTCTTCTTGGCGACGGGTTTCTTCGCTGCGGTCTTCTTCGCTGCGGTCTTCTTCGCTGCGGTCTTCTTCGCTGCAGGCTTTTTCGCAGCGGCTTTCTTCTTTGCCGGCGCCTTGGCGGTAGCGGGTTTGGCCTTCGCGGGCGCCTTGGCCGATGCAGTAGCGGCTGGTTTAGCGGCGGGCTTGGCAGCGGCCGGTTTGGTCGCCGCAGCGGGGGCGGCCTTCTTCACGGCCGACTTGCCGGCCTTCGCGGCCTGAGTCTTGGCCTCGATACGGGCGGCGCGCTGCGCAGCGATCGCCTTGGCGGCGGTCTTGCGCACCACGGTCGGCTGCCGGCCGGCCTCGCGCGCAGCCCGGAGTTGATCGACGATCTTGGTGACTGCGGTGAAGATATCGGTGATTTCGCCGACGCCCTGCACGCTGCGCAGTTTGTCCTGCGTACGGTAGTACTCGATCAGCGGCGCGGTCTGGCTTTCGTACACGCGCAGGCGGTTGCTGATGGTCTCTTCATTGTCGTCGGCGCGATGGTGCAGGTTGCCGCCGCAGGCGTCGCAGATGCCATCGACGCGCGGCGGCGAGGAATACACGTTACAGGCCCAGCCGCAGGACCCGCAGGTGCGACGGCCGGTAAGGCGTTGCATCAGTGCATCGAAATCGACGTCGATCAGCATGGTCAGCTCGACCGGCTTGCCGATATCGTTAAGCAACTGGTCGAGCGCCTGAGCCTGCGGGATGTTGCGCGGGAAACCGTCCAGGATGAAACCGTTGTGGGTGTCGCGTTCGGCGAGGCGCTCGCGGATCATGCCCAATACCACGTCGTCCGACACCAACTGACCGGCGTCCATCGCCGCCTTGGCCTGGCGTCCCAGCGGGGTGCCTGCGGCCACCGCGGCGCGCAACAGGTCGCCGGTGGAGATTTGCGGGATCCGGTAACGGTCTTCGAGTAATTTGCCTTGGGTCCCCTTACCGGACCCGGGTGCACCCAGCAGTACGATTCTCATG
This sequence comes from Thiohalobacteraceae bacterium, assembly GCA_041675685.1. Taxonomy (GTDB): domain Bacteria; phylum Pseudomonadota; class Gammaproteobacteria; order Thiohalobacterales; family Thiohalobacteraceae; genus JAHJQQ01. The sequence goes on along the minus strand of JBAYTM010000313.1, from coordinate 1,497 downwards.
ACAGCGTTTAACTCCCCTGGTCGGATGGTTTGTTGTTTTCCCCGGCAAACTTAAGTTTTTTCCATGGGCGCATACAATTTTTTAGATGGCCCACGCCGTTGCGCGCGTTTAAGCTACTCTCTGCGACCGGCTTAAGTCAACGAAGTGCATGGAAAAATATCTCGCATAGGCTATGCTTGCTGGCCCGGGCGCGACGCCAACGCCGCGCGTACCGAACCGCCTGAGCCATTCGAAACAGTCAAGGCACCGCCCCGAAGCATGAGCGACATCCCCGATTTCAACGACACTGAACTCTGGACCGTGCAGACGGCCCTGCAAGAGCGTTATGGCCGCGAGATCGAGGTACAGCTCGCCGAGACCGAGGTGCGGCTGAGTCGCCACACTACCAATATGGTCCCCTGCCCCACCCTGTACTGGGAGGCGGACGGCTGCCATTTCCTGATCGTCAAAACCGGCGCAGAGCGCTATCGCTCGCAGTTTTTCTACCGTGTGCACCAGATGTATGGCACCGGCATTGAGGAATACGACAACCTGACTGAATGTGCCGTCACACTCTTGCAGGTGCAGGCCGACTTCGTCGCCAAGCAACGCGAGACCGGCGGATAAAACAACGCTTTCCGCAGAAGCGGCCTCCGGGCGCTCCTGCAAGGCATGGATACGTCTCGATACGGACTTCCGATATCGGAAGTCGAACTGCAATCAGCACGGGGGAGCACCTGTATATGGCCAGCAAGAAAGCGCCGAAGAAAAATGCCTTTTATGCCCAGTCCGGCGGCGTCACCGCGGTGATCAACGCCAGCGCCTGCGGCGTCATCGAGACCGCGCGCAAGCACAAGGACCGGATCGGCAAGGTCTATGCCGGGCGCAACGGCATTATTGGCGCGCTCACTGAAGACCTGATCGATACCAGCAAGGAGTCGGTGTCCGCGATCCGCGCGCTGCGCCACACACCGTCCGGCGCCTTCGGTTCCTGCCGCTTCAAGCTCAAGAGCCTGGAACAGAATCTCGCCGAGTACGAGCGCCTCATCGAGGTGTTCAAGGCGCACAACATCGGCTATTTCTTCTACAACGGCGGCGGCGACTCCGCCGACACCTGTTACAAGGTCTCGCAATTGTCCGAAACCATGGGCTATCCGGTGCAGGCCATCCATGTGCCGAAAACCGTCGACAACGACCTGCCCATCACGGACAACTGCCCGGGCTTCGGCTCGGTCGCAAAATACATTGCGGTGTCGACCCGCGAGGCGAGCTTCGACGTCGCCTCGATGTGTGCGACCTCGACCAAGGTGTTCATTCTGGAAGTCATGGGGCGCCACGCCGGCTGGATCGCCGCGGCCGGCGCGCTGGCCTCCACCAAGGACACCGAGATCCCGATCGTCGTGCTGTTCCCCGAAATCACCTTCGATCGCGACAAGTTCCTGAAACGGGTCGAGGGACTGGTGAAGAAGTTCGGCTACTGCACCGTGGTGGTCTCCGAGGGCGTGAAGGGTCCGGACG
>JBAYTM010000312.1:0-3756 GCA_041675685.1 Thiohalobacteraceae bacterium | reverse complement strand
GCGGATTTAACTTGTAAAGCTCATCTGAGAGGAGAGGCACCATGAACCCGTACTACGAAGCAATCGACAAGATGGAAAAGGCCGGCGTGGACCCCGAATATATCAGCGGCTGGGCCTCCGGTTACACCCTGAACCCGAAGCGCGAAGAGCAGCGTACCAATGCCGCCTATGAGGCCGGTTATGAGAAAGGCGCCGCCAAGGACGCCACCGGCTTCGAAAGCTGGGTGCAGAAGAAGGCCGGCTAAAACCCCACGCGCACCACGCCCGGCGACCCCGGGCAATAAAAAAGGCGGGAATTCCCGCCTTTTTTATTGCCCGGCCATTTGAAGTTCGAAATCCCTGGCTCGGAATACCTTCAAGCCGCGGGCTTCTGCTCGGGCACCAGGCTGTTGATCGCCCGCCGCAGGGTCTTCATCGCGCCGGGCGCCTCGATATCGATGATCTGCGTTCCGGCCCATTGGCGCTGCCGGTCGCCCAGTACCTCGCTCATACGATCGCCGAAATAGCGCAGCAATTGAAAGCTCGGTTCGTTATCGATCACGGCGAATTCCGAGTAGTCGTCCATGCGGCGGTTCAGGCGTTCGATGAAGGCAGAGCGATGGTCGCCGTCGCCGAGCACGTCCCGGGTGTTGTCCTGCACATAGTCGGCCGCCTTCCGCGCCAATGCCGTGACGAACTCCGTCCGCTCCTCGTCGTCCATCCGATCATAGACGGCCCGGTCCGCCATATGGATCAGGAAGGCCATGAACTCCTGCATCACTTCGATCCGTTGCAACTGGGTATCGGTCTGAAAGCCCTCGTTCTCGAGGTTGAGCAAGGCGCCCTGGCCTATGCGCCAAAGCGTGAAACCAAGGGCGCTGGCGACCTCTTGAATGGAGCGGGCCTTGTCTTGTTTATTCCATCGGGTCTTGATTCGCACGGGAAACTCCAGATTGCAGATCGGTAAAATTCAGTACAAAGGGAAATGAATTCAGTGGCGGCCTCGTCGCGCACAAACATTTTACATCGGCGGACCGCGTGTTAGGATGCAATAGTATACTATTTTCCTAGGGCTTTCCCCGCCCTGCCCTCGGTACGGAATCGAGCCTCGCCCATGCATCAGGAATTCCAACCGCTGCTTACGGCAGTGCAGAAAAACTGCGATATCGCGGATGCCGTACATGCCGGCGACTACACGCTGTGCGTCTATCTGCTCAAAATGCGCGAGTACTTCCGTTGGGAGAAGGGCTACGCCTTTTCGGCACCCTTGCCGAATTCGGATGTGGGCCGTTGGCTGAAGGAGCGCGAGCGCCTCTGGGAGAGTCTCGAGCACGAGTCCTTCACGCCCATTCCCCTGTCCGATACCGAAGTCGACCCGTTCGATACCGACAACATCAATCGTACCCTGAATCCACACGGGCTCGTGTACAGCGCCGGGTTGGGTCAGTACGGCCGACCACATTTTTTTCTGGGCGAGCTGGAGCAGCAACAGGAACACGAGGACTTCAGAGTCCTGATATCGGCCAACGAATTTGCCCGCGATCTCGCGGCACCGCCGGCCATGACGCTGGGTGAAACGATTTATGTCCGCCGGGAATCCCTACGGCGCATGATCTGGGAAAAGGTCGAAGAATGGCGCTGGAACAAGCTCGACAATCCCATGGGCCGGGCGATCCAGTGTTACGACTTCGACGCGGCACCTGACGATGCGCTCGAGCAGATGACCGATCACCAGATTTCCACACTGCTGTTGCACGAGATCGGTGAGGTCATGGCGCGCGCGCATCTGGGCGAGGACTGGGAACGCATGTTGGCGGAGTTGCCCCGCTCGCGTACCGAACTTTCGCTCCGGGCGATTCGTGACCACCTCGCCGACAGCTTATCCACGCTGCCGGCGCTGATCGAGGAAGACCGGCCCTCCAAGATTCATTTCTATTTCGCCATGCTGACCAATCTGCGCAAATCCTTGGCGCCGGAGCTGTTGCTCGCCTACGACGAATGGCGCGGTACCGGATCCCGTTCCCGGTTCGACGACTATGTCCCCACGGCGCAGGCGCACTGGCGCGAGTTGACACGCCAGGTGTTGGAGCTGCACGGTGAAGGCGCGCCCCTGGCGACGTTGCAGACCTTGATCGACAGTCGGCCCCTGTAAGACAATCGGCGCGTTTCCCCTGCAGGTTGCCCATCTCATGTCATCCCTGTCGCCCGCCCGATTGCCCCTGATCAGTATTCAGGAGGTCAAACCGTACAGCTTCATTTTCGAAAAGCGCGCAGCTCTGCCGGACTTTCTGTGCCGCGACATGATCCAGCGCTTCGAGACGCGCCAGGAAGAACAGTACCAAGGGCGGATCGGCCAGACGGCGGAAATGGACCGTAGCATCAAAAAATCGACCGATCTGGTCGTCAGCGGAAAAGAACACTGGAAAGACGTCGACAACAATCTGTTTCGTTCTCTGGGTCTGGCGCTCAAGGAATTTCGTGAGGCCTTCCCTTATTTCAAGGGACCGTTCAAGGATATGGGTTATGCCATTCAGCGTACCGATCCTGGCGAGCACTATCATTGGCATATCGATGGCGGCAGTCACGAATTCAGCCAGCGACAACTGGTCGCCGTCTGGTACTTGAACGATGTGGCGGGTCCGGGCGGTGAAACCGAGTTCCTTTTTCAAGACGTGAAGATCAAGCCGGAAACCGGAAAGCTGCTGCTGTTCCCGCCGTTCTGGACGCATGAGCACCGCGGCGTGACCCTGGAACGGGGCATCAAATACATCGCCACGACCTGGGTGGTGTTCGCCTGACCGTCGGGTCCTTGGTGCATGCATATAGTGGTTCCCGAGAGTGCCGAGGATTTCGATCGCTATTACGACCTGCGCTGGCGACTGTTGCGGGCACCTTGGACGCAACCGCGTGGTAGCGAGCGGGACGGGCTCGAAGACAGCAGTTGGCATCGCATGGCCTGCGAGGATGCGCGTATACCGATCGGGGTGGCACGGCTGCATCTGAATTCGCCCACGCAGGCGCAGATCCGTTATATGGCCGTTGAAGTGGCCCGACGCCGCGAGGGTGTAGGCCGGGCATTGGCGGAGTCGCTGGAGGCGCAGGCGTTTGCGCTGGGCGCCACCGAGGTCCTGCTGCATGCGCGCGACGAGACGCGGGGGTTTTACGAACGGCTTGGCTATCGCCTCGCCTATCCCTCGCACCGGCTTTTCGACGCGATCCAGCACTACGCCATGATCAAACCGTTGTGCTGATGTCTACCCGCGCGCCCTGGTCGCGGGCGAGTGCCAGCAACGCGTCGCGCGCCGGATAACCGGGGGCGCCGCCTTCGAGGTAGGCCTGCCATTCGGCATAGACGGAGGCCAGTTCGGGATCGGTGCCCTGACAACCCAGAACGCGGACGACACAGTCGCCGATCTTCCACGGGCCGCTGCCCTGTACCGCACCGGTAAGGCGATGGATTGCCCGGCTGGCGGGACGTTGCAGATGCCAAAAGGGCTCGAAGTAGATCAGGCCATCGCCTTGCGCCAGGGGAAAGCGCTCGGCCATCAGACGGCGCACCCCGGTGTCGCGATGCAGCACCAGCAGAGGCGCAACCATGCTGAACAGATCGGCCACGATCCAATAGCCCCGGCCGTTTTACCGGTCGACGATGAGTTCGTGTTCCAGCATGTCGCCCTCGGTACTCAGTCGCACACCGGTGGTACCCGGCATACGCGCCAGGATGTAGGCGGCCATCATAATGCCGAGCTGCTGGTTTTCCCGGTGGATGGCGTCGAG
>JBAYTM010000311.1:0-3765 GCA_041675685.1 Thiohalobacteraceae bacterium | reverse complement strand
CGCGTTTTGCCGAACAGCTGAACGAGATCGGCAAGCAGCTCGATCGTGAGCGCCAGACCGAAGGCCAGCTCGCCGACTGGCTGGAACAGATCGAAGTCGGGCGCATCCAGGCCACCGGCTGCATGACACGTGGCGAAAAGGCGCTGGAAGGATTGCGGGAGGATTTGGCCAGTCTCGGCGAGGCCGCCAAAGGCGCGCCGCCGGAACTGGTGCGCAAGCGTCGGGAACTGAACGCAGACATCGCCGAACAGGAGCGCAAGGTCGGGGAGTGCCGGCTCTTGACGTTGAGCAGCGACGAACTGAGCGAGCGCGTCGGCGAACTGCGCACCGCCGCGCAGGCGGAACGCCTGCTGGCGCGCGGTCCGAGCATCCTGGTGCTGCTGCTGAACAACCTGCATAACGCCCCGACCTACCTCGCCGCGACGCGCTCGTTCATCAAAGAACATGCCGGGCTCGACAATCTGAGCGGCGCGGACTGGCTGTCGCTCGGGCTGGTGGCGCTCGGCGCCGCCCTCGCCGGCCGACTGCTGCGGTCGCGTCGAGTCTCTCTTGCGGCGCCCTCCGCCGGCGCGCCGGCGGCCGCGCCGGGTGTGGGCGTTTCATTACTGGCCGCAACGCTGCACTACGCACCACGCCTGTTCGCCGCCATCGCCGTCGCCGGTTATATCGCCCTTTTAACCCCGCCGGGCGGACCGGTCCCGTTCATCAATGTGGTGCTCTACAGCCTGCCGGTCTACCTGTTCGCGCTGCTGATCATCCACATGGTGTTCGCGCCCAAGGCGCCGGTACGCCGGCTGGCGCAGATCGACAGCCCCCACGCGCACCGCATGGCGCGCCGCCTGCGCGTCCTCGCGCTGCTGAGCTATCTCGGCTACCTGTTGTTCTCGACTCTGTTTGCGGAGCACCTTCCGGAAGCGGCCTATCTGCTGACGCGCGGACTCTATGCGGCGCTGCTGTTCATGAATCTGATCTGGGCGCTCTGGCTGTTCGCGCGTATCCGCAGGCAGGACGAGCTGCGCTGGCTCGGCCTGCTGACCGCCCTGGTGCTGGTCACCAGCCTGGGGGCCGAATGGCTCGGTTACCGCAACCTTGCGCAGGCCATCGTGCTGGTGATCGCCGGATCGCTGTTGGCCCTGGGGCTGTTGACCTTGCTGACGCGGCTGATGCACGAGTTCTATGACGCGCTCGAGCAGGGCACGGGCCCCTGTCGCCTACGGCAGCGACACGCAAAAGGTGAAAGAGATTTTGGAAGCAATCGCCGGCGAACATCCCAGTGTCATCACCGACGGCAGCTACCCGGAACCCAAAGTAATGTTTCTCGGCTTTGGCGACAGCGCGCTCAACTTCGAGCTGCGCTGCTTCGATCGACGCCGCATTCCGTGCCGCCGGCATAGAGATCCCCTTTCCGCAACGCGACCTGCACCTGCGCAGCTGGCCACCGGGCCCGCTGCCAGCTTCCGGACCGACCAAGTAAGCAGGCTGGTCGAATCGCGTTTAGTCGCGAGGTAGCGACCCATTCCAATGGTTTTCCCGAAGCCGGCGCGGACAGCCTGGGCGGACTATGCTTGCACGGAGAGCCTGCATAGGGACGCGTGCTTGCGATGGACCTGTTCTCCGGTATCGATTGGCGGTCGCTCTTCCAGCCCACGGTCAGCATGGCCGAGATCTTCGTTCGAGGCACACTCACCTATCTGTTCCTGTACACCGTACTGCGGGTCCTGCGGCGGCAGGCCGGAGCGCTGAGCATCTCCGATCTTCTGGTGGTGGTTCTGATCGCCGATGCCGCCCAGAACGCCATGGCGGGCCAATACAATTCGATCACCGAAGGCGTCGCGCTGATCACGACCATCGCCTTCTGGGATTACTTTCTGGATTGGCTCGGCGACCGGTTTCCAAGGCTCGGCCGCATCCTGCGCCCGCCACCCTTGCTGCTGATTCGCGACGGCGTGCTACAGAAGGGCAATATGCGTCGGGAGATGATCACGGAGGATGAGCTGATCGGCCAGTTGCGCGAGCAAGGCGTGGAGGACGTTTCGATGGTGAAGCGCAGCTTCCTGGAGTCTGACGGGCGCATCAGCGTGGTGAAACGGAAATCGCAGAACTGATCTCCGATGCTTGCGCGGCCCGTGTCGAGCGACCGTCGACCGACCGTCGACCCCGCGCGGCGCAGCACCGCGCGAGCGTGGCCGGCATCGCCAACCTAGGGGGTTTTGTTCCGCCCGGCCTTCGCAGCATACATCGCTTCGTCGGCATGCCGGAGCAGTCGCCCTTCCTCTTCACCGTCCTCGGGATAGATCGCGACCCCGATGCTCGGCAGGATACAAAGGCGGCGCCCGTACAGGACCGCGGGTTCCGCCAAGGCGTTGCGAATGGCCTCTGACACCAGCGCGGCATGCCCGGGCAGTTTGATGCTTTCGAGCAGCACGACGAATTCATCGCCGCCCATCCGGGCAACCGTATCGGTGTCGCGCATACAACGTCGCTGCGCTCGGCCACTTCCTTCAGGAGCAGGTCACCTGCGGCATGGCCGAGCGAATCGTTGACCTCTTTGAAGTCGTCCAGGTCCAGATACAGCAGACCGAGCCTGGTGCCGCTGCGCCGCGCCCGTGCAAGGGCCACCTTCAGGCGCTCGTATAAGGACGCCCGGTTCGGCAAACCGGTCAGCTCGTCGTACTGCGCCATATACTGCAGACGATCGTACGACTGCTTGCGCTCCATCGCCGCTGCCGACCATTTCGTCCGGCGTGTAGCCAAATATATGTTCGCTCGCGGCGCTGACGTAGACGAAGCGTCCCTCGGCATCGACGACGCAAACGGCGTCGAGCAACAGATCGATGGCGCTCGCCGGCAAGCTGTAGTTTTCATTTTCCATAGCAGAAAGGTGAGTGCTAATTCGAGGCAATGCGTTCATTTTGCGTCGCAAAGGCTCCCGGCGAACTCGAACCGTCATTCAAAAATTTGGCTGGTTGCCATAATGACAGCGGCTAGTCGTTCGGCTCGGACTGCCGGATTGCGCCGACAGACCCGAACCCTGACGGAACCGTGAAAAGGTCCGCGGTTTCCCTCTTCGCATAGACCGGGCTTCCCCTGAACGCGTCCCCGCGTCGATAATGGCAGCCGGCCCCATCGGCCGTCACTGCGGGTAGCTCATGCCGAAACTGCTTACCTCGTTGCAGGACTGGAACACCGAACGGTTCGCTCGGACGTTCAAAGTCGAGCTCAAAGGTCTCCCGCCGGGCAGCCTGCCATTGGACCAAGGCGTCACGCAGGGCGGCTATGTGGACGACACCGACATCGACTTGGTGGTGCTGAGGGTTGCGGATTGTACAGCAAGCGCCCAGGCGCACTTCGGCATTTTCTTTACCGAGATCGTCGCCTGTTGCGGATGCGGCGACGACCCCATGCGGCAGAGCGCCTACTGCGAACTGCAGGTGACCATCGACAAGGCGACGGCCGAGGCGAAATTCCAAATCGTCGCGACCGCCGACTGAGCCGCCTCGGACGGCAAAGGCTCGAAAAGATGGCCGCCAACCAAGCCCGGCGTCGGGGCGGTCCGATTGAACCGGCTGAGGGAGGACAGAGCCATACCCAAATCGACCACCACCTATTGGAATCCCCTGGAAGCGGCCAACGCGGGGCTATGGGAACCGGTGCCTGGACTGGAAGGCATCGCCGAACAGCTGACCCTGAGCCATGACGAGGACACCGGCGAATACACGCGCCTGACGCGCTTCCATTCGGGCGCCGACAGCACCGCCTTCGGCG
>JBAYTM010000310.1:0-3772 GCA_041675685.1 Thiohalobacteraceae bacterium | reverse complement strand
TGCCGGGGCAGGCGCCGGCAGTATACCTTAAACGGCGGTGTAGTCCGATGAGCCAGCAAGTCGAACTCGAAGCGCAAATCCCTGCCGCCGCCGCCGGTCAGCGCTTGGATCAGGTCCTCGCGGATCTGTTTCCGGACTATTCGCGCAGTCGCCTCCAGCAGTGGATCCGTGCGGGCGCGGTGCGGGTCGACGGCGCGCAGCGCAAGGGCAAGGAGCGCATGCTGGGGGGAGAGCGGATCGAGATCGCCGCCACGCTCGAGGAAGACACCGGCTGCCTGCCGCAGGACATCGCGTTGAAGTTGGTCTACGCCGATCAGGATGTGCTGGTCATCGACAAGCCGGCGGGTCTGGTGGTTCACCCCGCCGCCGGCAATCCGGACGGCACCCTGCAGAACGCGCTGTTGCACTACGACGCGGCGCTTGCGACCGTGCCGCGCGCCGGCATCGTGCACCGGTTGGACAAGGACACCAGTGGCCTGCTGGTGGTCGCACGCAACCTGACCGCGCACCAGGCGCTGGTTGCGCAACTGCAGGCGCGCACCGTCAAGCGCGAGTACCTGGCGCTGGTCTGGGGCCTATTGATTGCAGGCGGCACGGTGGACGCGCCGGTCGGACGGCATGCGAGCGACCGCAAGCGGATGGCGGTGACCAGCTTTGGCAAGACCGCCATCACCCACTATCGCATCGAAGCCCGCTACCGCGCCCACAGCCTGGTGCGGGTCAATCTGGAGACCGGACGCACGCATCAGATCCGCGTACACATGGCGCACCTGCGTCATCCGCTGCTCGGCGATCCGGTCTACGGCGGGAGACCGCGCGTGCCGGCCGGCATGAGCGCGGCGGCACGCGCGGCAGTCCTCGGCTTCACGCGTCAGGCCCTGCACGCGACCCGCCTCAGTCTGCGCCATCCCGCGAGCGGCGATGTCATGGAATGGCACTCGCCGCTACCGGCCGACATGGTCGCGCTGATCGCGGCGCTGGAAGAGGACGTCGAGGGCTTGGCGGATTGATTTTGCGCAGCGTTCGTCAGGAAACAAATGTTTTTTTGAACCGCCAAGACGCAGAGAACGCCAAGAGAAGAAGTTTGGAACCGCCAAGGCGCCAAGCCGCCAAGATTTAAGATAGAAAGAAATGCTGTCACCGCGCTGAATTAAGCCGTTGACGTGCGGACTTGGTCCGCGCGAAACCGAGTCCGGGCAGTGCTGGTATTTCATCTTCAGGCGCTAACTGCTACCCAAACGCATTCGTTCGATTTTCTTGGCGGCTTGGCGGCTTGGCGCCTTGGCGGTTCACCCCGGCTTTTCTTGGCAGCTTGGCGGTTCAACACGCCGAGGCCCACCGATCAAACGCCGACTATGCCCAACTCCACGCCGCCTTCGATTTCACGTTTGCGTTCTTCCTGTTGCAGCGCCCAGAGTCGGCTGTAGACGCCGCCCTGCGCGAGCAGCTGCTGGTGCGTGCCGCGCTCGACGATGCGGCCCTGTTCCATGACCAGGATGCTGTCGGCGTCGATCACCGTCGACAGACGGTGTGCAATCACGAGCGTGGTATGATCGGTGGCGACCGCGCGCAGGGCCTCCAGGATGGCCTGTTCGGAATGCGAGTCGAGGCTGGAGGTGGCCTCGTCGAATACCAGGATACGTGGGTTCTTGAGGATGGCGCGGGCGATGGCGACGCGTTGCTTCTCGCCTCCGGAAAGTTTCAGACCACGTTCGCCGACCACCGTGTCGTAGCCGTTGGGCAGGGATTCGATGAACTGGTGGATGTTGGCCAGCTTCGCCGCCTGTTCGATCTCCTCGCGGCGGGCGGCAGGGCGGGCGTAGCCGATGTTGTAATACAGCGTGTCGTTGAACAGCACTGTATCCTGCGGGACGATGCCGATCGCCGCGCGTAGACTGTCCTGCGTCACACCGCGTATATCCTGATCATTGATAAGGACCCGACCCTCGGCGACGTCGTAGAAGCGGAACAGCAGACGGGCGAGGGTCGACTTGCCGGCCCCGCTGGGGCCGACCACGGCGACCTTGTGACCGGCCGGTATGCTGAAGCTCACGCCGTGGAGGATCGGACGCTCGCTGTCGTAGGCGAACCAGACGTCTTCGAAGCGGACTTCGCCGCGGCCCACGTCGAGCGGCTTGGCGTGCGGCGCGTCGACGATCTCCGGTTCTTTTTCCAGTACATCGAACATCAGCCGCATGTCGGTCAGCGCGTGTTTGAGCTGGCTGTAGACGACGCCGAGGAAGTTCAGTGGAATGAACAGCTGCAACAGAAAGGCGTTGACCAACACCAGGTCGCCGATCGTCAATTCGCCCGCCACGACGCCCTGTGCGGCAAGGATCATCACCAGCGTGACGCCGACGGCGATGATCGTGGATTGGCCGACGTTGAGCGCCGACAGTGAGGTCTGGCTCTTCACTGCGGCGTCCTCCCACACCTGCAGCGTCTCGTTGTAGCGACGTAGTTCGTGTGCCTCGTTGCCGAAGTATTTCACCGTCTCATAGTTGATCAGGCTGTCGACCGCCTGCGTATTGCCCTGCGAATCCATGGCGTTCATGGTCGTGCGGTATTTCATACGCCATTCAGTAATGAAAAAGGTGAAGACGATATAGGTCACGACCGAGCCAAAGGTCACGACCGCGAACCAGACGTTGTATTTGACCAGCAGGATGCCGGCGATCATCAGCACCTCGACCAGTGTCGGGAGGATGCTGAACACCATGTAGTTGAGCAGCGAACTGACGCTGCGGGTGCCGCGGTCGATGTCGCGCGAGACGCCACCGGTCTTGCGCTCCAGGTGGTACCGCAGCGAAAGCCGGTGCAAGTGCTCGAGAACGCGAGCCGAGACGCTGCGCATGGCGCCGTGGCGGACCCGCGCGAAAACGGCGTCGCGCAGTTCGTTGAACAGTGAGCTTCCGAGCCGCAGCGCGCCATAGCCGAGCAACAGCGCCATCGGCAGGATCAGCGTCGCATGGGCGTTACTGTCGAGGCTGTCGACGATGTCCTTCAGGACCAGCGGAACGCCGACGTTGGCGGCCTTGGAGAGGATCAGGAACAGCAGCGCAAGCAGCACGCGACCGCGGAAGTCCCACAGGAACGGCAGCAATGCGCGCAGAGTGCGGACGTCGTTGGGCCGGGCGTCGGGGAGCGTGGTGGGGTGAACGTATTCGCGCATGATGGGTTTGTGGTTGTCGGGGCGCCATTGTCACAAAATGCCGCCGCGGAGGACAATCACCCGCCGCAGCCTGCGGGAATGCCGTTGCTGGCGCGGGTCGGCGTGGCCGGCACCGCGCAGGCGGGGTGGAGCTCACGCGGAAAAACCGCCTTGACTTTTGGGTCGGCCGCCCGCATGTTTCGCGCCATCCCGCGTCGCGATAATGACGCTTGTATTCAGCCTTCCGAAGGTGACGTCATGCCCATCTACGAATATCGGTGCAGCAGCTGCGGCCATCAGTTGGAGTCCCTGCAGAAACTCAGTGACGCGCCCCTGACCGATTGCCCCGAGTGCAACAAATCCACGCTGCAGAAGCAGATCTCGGCGGCCGGCTTCCGCCTCAGCGGCGGCGGCTGGTACGAGACCGACTTCAAATCCGGTAACAAGCGCAATGTCGCCGAGAAATCCGACCAGGCCGAAAAGTCCGAAAAGTCGGAGAAGAAAGAGGCGAGCGGAGCCTCCGCCGGCGGCGGCCACAGCTGCGGCTCCGGCGGCTGCGGGACTTGTTCCTAGAAAAACAGGGACGAGGTTCTAGGGTCTAGGGCCGAGCGAAACCAGGTC
>JBAYTM010000309.1:0-3773 GCA_041675685.1 Thiohalobacteraceae bacterium | reverse complement strand
GAGATCGAGATGCAGGGCGCTCTGTTCGATCGCAACCGCACAGTCGATCAGCTGCATTGGGGCGGTGGCACGCCGACCTTCATCAGCCATCAACAGATGCGCGATCTCATGCGGGTGACCGGCGAAAACTTCCAACTCAGGAACGACGACAGTGGCGAGTACTCCATTGAAGTCGACCCGCGCGAGGCGGATGCCGAAACCATTTCCCTGCTACGCGAACTCGGTTTCAATCGTTTGAGTCTCGGGGTGCAGGATTTCGATCCGGCGGTGCAGAAGGCAGTCAACCGGATTCAGTCCGAGGCCGAGACCTGGGCCGTGCTCAAGGCCGCGCGCCACGAGGGCTTCAAGTCGGTCAGTGTCGACCTGATTTATGGACTGCCGCTGCAGACCCTCGACAGCTTTGCGACGACCATCGACAAGGTCATCGCCGCACAGCCCGATCGGCTGTCGGTCTTCAACTATGCGCATCTGCCGCAGCTGTTCAAGACCCAGCGTCAGCTGGATGAGGCGCAGCTTCCGAGCGCTGAAGTGAAACTCGCCATCCTGGGTCTGACCATCGAACGCCTGACCGCGGCCGGCTATCTGTACATCGGAATGGACCACTTCGCGCGCCCGGAAGACGAACTTGCCGTCGCGCAGCGCGAAGGCACGCTGTACCGCAACTTTCAGGGTTATTCCACGCACGCCGATTGCGACTTGATCGCCATGGGTGCAACCGCGATCAGTAAAGTCGGACCCAGCTACAGTCAGAACCTCAAGGACCTCGAGGCCTATGCGGCATGCGTCGATGGCGGCGTGTTGCCGGTATTCCGCGGTGTGGAATTGGACGCCGACGATCACTTGCGACGCGAGGTGATTACGCGCCTGATCTGCAATTTCGGATTGGAATTTGCGGCCATCGAAGCCCGTTTCGACATCCGGTTCAAGACCTACTTCGCGGAGAGTCTGCGCAACCTGGAACGCTTCGCGGCGGACGGGCTCTTGGAATACGACGATCGGAGCCTGCGCGTCCTGCCGCGCGGGCGATTGCTGATCCGGGACGTCTGCATGCAGTTTGACCGCTACCTCAAACGCGGTACCCAGCAACGGTTTTCGAAGGTCATCTGAGTTCCCCAGCGGCCGCGACCCACGACGCGGCGTACGGCTTACCCAAGGCAAACAAAGATTTGCCGCGGCTGGCGAGGGCGTGCCGCAAAGCGGCGCGGTGCCGGTGGCCAACGGCTGCACGAAAGGCGTAGACAGCCGCGCATGCGGCTTATATTCTTCCCTTCAGTTCACGAGCGACCGGATGGAACGGGCGAGTCGCAAGGCGACGGGCGGTGCCACTCATAGCGGTCCGCCCGATCTCCGGGAACGGGAAGGCTATAGAAGAACAACAACGAGGTCATGCCGAGGCGGCCGCCTGTGCGGTAACGCCGGTCGCGCATAAGCGTGCTTGCATTCGATGTGCATTTTGTTTGAATGATCAGCCCCGCATGGAGTCGGCGCCAAGGTATCCTTGGCGGCAAGGCGCGTATGGGTTTGCATAAGAAAAAAGGGGAGGGCGATCCGATGCAGGGGAAAACGGATCGGAAACGATCGGGTACCCACGAGTCCCTAGAGACCCGTACTGAGGTCCGTCTGGGCTCGGAACGTGCTTTCGGTATCGTCTTCGCGGTGGTGTTCGCGTTTATCGGCCTGCTGCCGCTGCTCGGCTCGCGTGAACCGCGTTGCTGGGCGCTGATCGTCGCGGGCATTTTCCTTGGTCTCGCCTTCCTCGCGCCAAAGTCCTTGGCGCCACTGAACCGACTCTGGTTCCGGTTTGGCCTGTTGCTGCATCGCGTGATCAGCCCTCTCATCATGGGGCTGTTGTTCTTCCTGGTGGTCACACCGACCGGCTGGATCATGCGTTCGCTCCGCAAGGACATTCTGCATCTGAAATTCGATCCGAAGGCGGAGTCCTACTGGATCGAGCGCGCGCCGCCCGGTCCGGACGGCGACAGCTTGAAGAATCAGTTTTAAAAACGTACTCCGGGGGAAGGATATGAGTCTGGTCAAGGAGCTTTGGCAGTTCATGCGGGTCCGCAAAAAATACTGGTTGCTGCCCGTGATGGTGATGATGCTGTTGCTTGGTGGCCTCGTGGTGCTGACTCAAGGGTCTGCAATCGCGCCGTTCATCTACACCTTGTTCTAAGGCCTCTGGTATGCGTGTCCTTGGTATTTCCGCCTACTATCATGATAGCGCGGCGGCCTTGGTCGAGGACGGCCGGATTCGTTGTGCGGCGCAGGAGGAACGATTCACGCGCAAGAAACACGATGCCTCCTTTCCCCGCAATGCCGTCGCGTTCTGTCTAGAAGAGGCCGGCATCGGCCCGAATGACATCGACCATGTCGCCTTCTACGACAAGCCGTTCCTGAAGTTCGAGCGATTGCTGGAGACCTACATCGGCTACGCGCCGCGCGGTTTCAAGTCGTTCAAAATGGCCATTCCACTTTGGCTGCGCGAGAAACTGTTTCAGAAGGATCTGCTGTCGGTCGAACTCGCCCGGCTGTATCCCGGGATGGACTGGACCAGCCGCCTGCTGTTTTCAGAACATCACCTCAGTCACGCCGCCAGTGCCTTCTTCCCATCGCCCTTCGAACAAGCCGTCGTCCTTACGATGGACGGTGTGGGCGAGTGGGCGACGACTTCCGTTGCGCTCGGATCGGAGGATCGTCTGCAGATACACAAGGAGCTGCATTTCCCGCATTCGCTCGGCTTGCTCTATTCGGCATTCACCTATTACACCGGGTTCAAGGTCAATTCAGGTGAATACAAGCTCATGGGCCTGGCGCCCTATGGCGAGCCCCGGTTCAAGGACCTGATTCTCGAAAAGCTTCTCGACCTCAAGCCGGATGGGACCTTCCGGCTGGATATGCGCTATTTCAACTACTGCACCGGGCTGACCATGACCAACGCGCGCTTCGACGCGCTGTTTGGTGCGGCCGCCCGACATCCCGAAGAACCTGTGGAGCAACGGCATATGGATCTTGCCGCCTCGATCCAGGCGGTCACGGAAGAAATCGTATTGCGCCTGACCCGTGCGCTGGCCAGGGAGTATCGCGTTCCGAACCTCTGCCTGGCTGGAGGCGTTGCCCTGAACTGTGTCGCGAACGGGAAGATACTGCGCGACGGCGCATTCGAGTCGGTCTGGGTCCAGCCGGCGGCGGGCGACGCGGGCGGCGCGCTGGGCGCGGCCATGGTCGCGACGCATATGCTGCTTGGCGAGCGCCGGCCGGAGCTCAATGCGCGAGACTCCATGACCGGTTCGTACCTCGGCCCGCGTTTCGAGCCGGAGGACGTCGAACGGCGGTTGCGTGCGGCGGGTGCGAAGCTGGAGACGCTTCCCGAATCGGACCTGGTGGAACGCACCGCGCAGGTGCTCGCGGAGGGCAAGGCCGTCGGTTGGTTTCAGGGGCGCATGGAATTCGGCCCCCGCGCGCTCGGCGGCAGATCCATTCTCGGCGATCCGCGTTCGCCCTCGATGCAGCGCGACCTGAATCTGAAGATCAAATTCCGCGAAAGTTTCCGGCCCTTTGCCCCGTCGGTTCGGGTCGAAGACGTCGGCGACTGGTTCGAACTGGACAAGGAATCGCCCTACATGCTCATGGTCGCCGACGTGAAGGCGTCGCGTCGCCGCACGATGACCGACGAGGAGCAACGCCTCAGCGGCATCGACAAGCTCAACGTGCCGCGATCGGAGATTCCCGCAGTCACCCATGTGGACTACTCCGCGCGCATCCAAACGGTCGAT
>JBAYTM010000308.1:0-3786 GCA_041675685.1 Thiohalobacteraceae bacterium | reverse complement strand
GGTATTGCACCATAAATTCAATATCGGCGATACCTCCGACGCCCTGCTTGAGATCGAAACGCAGGGGGTCGCGCTGATCGAGTTCCTGGCGCATGCGCTCGCGCATCTCACGCACTTCGCGCTGCAATGCAACCGGATCGCGCTTCCGCGCCAGCACCGTACGGCGCACCGCCGCAAAGGCCTCGGCCAGCGCGGGGTCGCCCGCCACCGGGCGGGCGCGTACCAGGGCCTGGTGTTCCCAGGTCCAGGCCTCGGTCTGCTGATACTCGGCGAAGGCATCCAGGCTGGTGACCAGTAGACCGGAAGCTCCGCTCGGGCGCAGCCGCATGTCCACCTCGTACAGCACGCCGGCGGAGGTCAATGTGTTGAGCACGTGGATGATGCGCTGGCCAAGCCGGACGAAGAATACCGCGGCGTCGAGCGGCTTCGGCCCGCCCGTACGCGCACCATTGGCCGGTCCGTCATGCAGAAAAACCAGATCCAGGTCGGAACCATAGCCCAGCTCGATACCACCCAGTTTGCCGTAAGCGATAATGCCAAAGCCGACCGGCGTGGCTTTGTGAGCCGCGCGGTGGTCCGGCGCACCATGGCGCCGCAGTAACTCGCGCCAGCACAGCGTCAGCACCTCGCCGAGGACGACTTCGGCGATTTCGGTGAGGTGGTCGCTGACCCGCATCAGGGGCGTCGCGCCCAGGACGTCCGCAGCCGCCACCCGCAATACCGCCGTCTTCTGGAACTGCCGCAGGGCGTCCATCTGCTGTTCCAGGTCGGCCGCGTCGATCTGTCCCAGGCGCACGGCAAGCTGGTGCTGCAATTCATCGCGGGCCGGCGGTCGATAGAGCTGACGGGGATCGAGCAGGTCGTCGAGCAACAAGGGATAACGGGCCAGCTGTTCGGCGACCCAGGGACTGGCCGCGCACAGCCGCACCAGTTGCGACAAGGCGACCGGGTGCTCGACCAGCAGCGCGAGATAGGCGCTGCGCCCGGCGATCGCTTCGATGACGCTCAGCACCCGCACGAAGGTCTGGGTCGGGTCGGGTGCTTCGCTGATCGCGCCCAGCAGTAGCGGCATCAGCCGATCCAGCCGGCCGCGACCACGCGCTCCCAGTGCGCGCAGCGCCGAACCCTCGCGAAAGGCGGCCAAGCGCCGCAACACTTCTTCGCAGTCGTCGCATCCGGCCGCGGATAGCAGCTGGTGGGCGGCGGTGTCGTCCAGTACGCCGGACCAGAGCGATTCGAAGCCGGCATTGCCGTTCGAGGCCGCGTCGGCGTCGGCCTGAGGCGCGGTGAACACCTGTTCGAACTGCCCGTGGACAAAACGCCGGTGCTTGTCCAAGGCCAGCATGAAGCCCGTCCAGTCGGCATAACCCATACTGAAGGCCAAGCGGAGCCGGGCGTTCGGGTCTTCCGGCAGCTGGTGGGTCTGCTCGTCGGCATAGGCCTGCAGGCGGTTTTCGACGCGACGCAAGAAGCGGTAAGCCTCGCCCAGACGTTGGGAGGCGAACTCGGGCAGCAGACCGCGCGCAGCGAGGCGTTTGAGGACCTCGAGCAGGCCGCGTTCACGCAAGGCGGGCTCGCGGCCGCCGCGCACCAGCTGGAACGCCTGGGCAATGAATTCCACTTCGCGGATACCGCCGGGGCCCAGCTTGATGTGCTGCTGCAGGCCGCGGCGCTCCAGCTCGCGCTGAATGAGCGCCTTCATCTCACGCAGTTGCTCGAAGGCGCCGAAATCCAGGTAACGCCGGTAGACGAATGGCAACAGCAATGCTTCGAGCTCCGCCACGGCCGCCGGGTCACCGGCCACCGGGCGCGCCTTGACCATGGCATAGCGCTCCCACTCCCGCCCCTGCGATTGGTAATAGTCCTCCAGGCCGGAGAAGCTCATCGCCAGCGGACCGCTCTCGCCGTAGGGGCGCAGGCGCATGTCGACCCGATATACGAAGCCCTCCTCAGTAACGTCGTTGAGCGCCCGAATCAGGCGTTGCGCGAGCGCGATGAAGAACTCCTCATGACTTCTGCCCCGGCGACCAC
This sequence comes from Thiohalobacteraceae bacterium, assembly GCA_041675685.1. Lineage (GTDB taxonomy): Bacteria > Pseudomonadota > Gammaproteobacteria > Thiohalobacterales > Thiohalobacteraceae > JAHJQQ01. Next base: position 1,755 of record JBAYTM010000308.1, on the reverse strand, counting down.
CGGTCTGGCCGGCCTCGGGATAGGCGAAGATCAGATCGATGTCGGAGGAGAAATTCAGCTCACGGGCGCCGAGCTTGCCCATGCCGAGCACCACCAAGCCTTGCTTGTCTCCCGCCGCCGTCTTCGGCGTACCCTGCTCGCGACATTGCCAGGCGTACAGGCGCTCCAACGCGCCGCGGACGCAGGCGTCCGCCAAAGCGGAGAGATCCTCGAGGACCTCTTCGACACGCGCCCAGCCGGCCAAGTCACGCCACGCGATGCGCACCATTTCGCGTCGCCGCAGCCGCCGCAGGGCATGACCCAGATCACGGTCGTCGGCAGCCGCGCGCAGGGCCGCGCGTACCTTTGCGTCCAACTCGCCGACCGCGTAATCGCCGAGTAAGTCGCCGCTCGCCAGCAAATCCTCCACCAGTCGCGGATCGCGAATACAGGCCTGGGCAACAAAATTGCTGCCGGTCCAGACCCGGCCGAGGTGGCGTAGAAAGTCGGCCTGGCCGGGGGCGCGGCAGCCCGCTTCGTCGACGGCGGTGCGATAAGCCTCCCATTGCGCCGCCGTTTCGTCGCGCAAGGCCTCGGGCAGATCGCGGACGACCGATTCTGTGGACGGATTCACACTTGGCACTCCTTCGTCGTTTGATCAACAGCTTACCGCGATTCGAGGCATGCCACAGGGGGACTTGCGCGACTCAAGGCCGAGTCGGCGAAGCCGACACGTTAGCAGCGGCCGTCCCGCCAAATCGACGGCGCCGAACACCACTACTGACAACGCGCGCGCGGGGGACAAAAATGGAATTCAAAGATTTTCTCAAAATTATGGTGATGAAGGATGCCTCGGATCTGTATCTGAGTACCGGGGCACCGGCCAGCATGAAGTTTCACGGCCTGCTGAAGGTGGTGGACAAGGCAACGCTGACGCCGGACCGCATCAAGGAAATCGCCTATGCGCTCATGGACGACGAGCAGATCAAGCAATTCGAGCACAAGCCGGAGATGAACTTGGCGATCTCGGAAACCGGCGTCGGCCGCTTCCGCGTGAACATTTTCAAGCAGCGCAACACCATCGGCATGGTGGTGCGCAACATCAAGACGCAGATCCCGCAGTGGCAGGAGCTCGGTTTGCCGCCGGTACTGACCGAGGTGATCATGGCCAAGCGCGGCCTGGTGCTGTTCGTCGGCGCTACCGGTTCGGGTAAATCGACGTCGCTGGCCTCACTGATCGATTACCGCAACACGCACAGCGCCGGCCACATCATCACCATCGAAGATCCGGTCGAGTTCATCCACCATCACAAGAAATCGATCGTCAACCAGCGCGAGGTCGGTCTGGATACCGATACCTACGAAGACGCGCTGAAAAACACGCTGCGACAGGCACCCGACGTGATTCTGATCGGTGAGATCCGCGACCGCGAGACCATGGAGCACGCCATCACCTTTGCCGAAACCGGCCACCTGGCGATCTCGACCCTGCACGCCAACAACGCCAACCAGGCGCTGGACCGCATCATCAACTTCTTCCCGGAAGACCGCCGCAACCAGCTGCTGCTGGACCTGTCGCTGAATATCCGCGCCTTCGTCTCGCAACGCCTGATCCCGACCGTCGACGGCAAGCGCGCGGCGGCGATCGAGATCCTGCTCGGCACGCCGCTGGTGCAGGACATGATCCGCCGCGGCGACGTGCACGAGATCAAGGAGGTCATGGCGAAGTCGGAGAACATCGGCATGCAGACCTTCGACAGCGCCCTCTACCGCCTG
>JBAYTM010000307.1:0-3803 GCA_041675685.1 Thiohalobacteraceae bacterium | reverse complement strand
TATCTGGCGGTCGGCGCCGCGTTGTTTCTGTATGCCTTTCAGGTCGCGCGCCGCCGCGGGACGCTGTTGCACGTGGGCGAATAGTCTTAATCTGAACGCCAAAAAAAACGCCTGTCCGGGATGGCCGGACAGGCGTTTTGGTCGATGGACTAACGGATCAGTCGCCTAGCGTGTTCAGAAATCGTTCCAGTGCCGGGCCAGGCATTCCAGGGAAGAAACGGCGCGGCTGTGATACGGAAAAACTTACCGGTTGTAGACCCAACTGCAAATCCGATCGCGAAGCAGAAGGCGGTATTCCAGCCAGCTCGTCGGTATGCGGAACCTCCAAATGCAGGGTGGAGACGCCATCGTCCGGCTCACACACACCATAAGTGACCATATCGTAGACCTTCATCATGGTACACCTCTCATCGCGGCAAACGCCGGGTTACGTCCTACCCTAAAGTAGCGGCGTTGGCTTGGCAAGATTTAGCCGACGCAAAAACTAATTTCCAAGCTTCCCGCATGGTTCGAACTGCGTGTCTACCGCCATTACCTTGCGCCGGTTGACGTTGGTCAAAACGCGGTATGGTCGGTCAGTGTGCACCGGCCGCGGTCGAGGCGAAGCGATGCGCCTGGCGTGTCGTTTCCGGTAAGCGATAACGCGGCGTGCAGGCCATCACCAAGTCGATGGCGGATTCCAGACTGACACGGTGACCGGTGGAGATGAACACCGGCTGGGCCTCGGCGCGTGTGCGCAACGCCGCGCCTATGACCTCGTCTTTATCCTGCAGCGCGCTCCAGGCCCCGCGCCGTTGCCGCGGTTCACGATACTGTCCGACCAACCGTTGCTTGGCGACACCGATCGTCGGTCGGTCGGTCATGACGCCCAAGTGCGAGGCAAGGCCGAAGCGGCGTGGGTGGGCGATGCCCTGGCCATCACAGAGGATGACATCGGGTTCGATACGGACATGCGCCAATGCCTGCAGCAGTGCCGGTATCTCGCGAAACGACAACAGGCTGGGGATGTAAGGAAAACGCGTAGGTTGGCGGACGATCACGCGCTCCACCAAAGCCAGATCGGGGAAGCGCAACACGACGAGGGCGGCGCGCGTAATGCGGCCGCCGTCCTCAAAGCCGATATCGACGCCGCCGACGTGGCGCACCGGACCGAAACGGTCTTCGCGCTCGACCTCGTCGGCGTACTCTTCCTGAATGATGCGCGCCAGCGCCGGGCTGACGCGCCATGGATGGGCGTAGAGCGTTTGCATAATGGCTATTGTCCCTGCCGCGACGGAGAAAGGTGGCAGCGGCCCAGGAGGTCGCTGCATTACAACATCAAGGGAAGGCCGGGATGGTCGGTTCGATGCCGTGGTCATTGACCTCGGGGTGCCGACGGTGAATCATGTCGCTGATCCGCTCGACCTGTCCGACGGGCACGTCGACCATGAGCAGAACCTTGCCCTGCTCGATCGCGGGCGCGAACTTGTCCAGTTGACTGTTCGGCACCGAGGTGCCGATCATGCTCGACGCCCAGGCGCCGATCACGGCGCCGGCGAGCGCCAGGATCAGGATGGTGCCGCCGCCGATATTCAGACCCTCGAACGGGCCTAACATGATCACCAGGCCCGCGAGCACGCCGGTTGCCCCACCGACCGCCAAACCCCTCTTGATCCCATGGAGAAAGTCGCTGCGCTGCAGCAGGTTGGCGGACGGCAGTCCCTCCATCGGCGTGCCGTCCCGCGCGAGCATATGTATGTGCCGCTCCTCGACACGGGCCAGCAACAGCTCGTCGAGGATCTGGCGCGCGCAGGTTACGCCGGGAAGCAGAAAATACAGTCGTCGTTTCATGGCGGGCTCCTTTGCGATGCGTTGCGGCCGCGCACCGGATACCCGGCGACGCGGTCAAGGAAAGTGCCTGCCTGAAGTATAGAAGACCGGGTAGGGGAGCGCGCGGACGAGAAAACCTCGGTACCTGAAAGGGAAACGCTGCCGCGGGTCAGCCGCGATGCATCAGTCCTCGCCGTCCAACCTGTCGAGCGGGTTGCTACGGGCGTCGGCACCGCCCAGTTCCAGGTCGACGCCGTAATCGTCGCGCTGAATGTCCATCGAACCGGACCAGTCCTCGGGGGCTTCCACCGACTCGAGGTCCAACTCGTACCAAGTCTCGAGATCGAGTTCTTCGACGGTGCCGTCGAAATACTGGATTTCCAGGGTGCTGTCGTCCGGGTCCAAGGCGACGATTTCGAAGTTGTCGCCGTTGATGGTGCGATACCAGTCGCCGATGCGCGGCTCGTATTCCGTCGCCATGTCCGATCACCTCCTGCATCGCTTGCGTCGGCGCGATGATGGTTTTCTCCCAGTGGCGACCTAGTTATAGGACTATCGGAAAGGCTTGGCAAGGCTTTCGCCGCGTTGTTCCACGCAGCGGCGCAAGAGTATGATCCGGCGCAGGGAATCGTGCGGTTTCCGTGAAAAGACTTGAATTCGGCGGCGCTCGCGCGTTGCATCCGGAAAATTTCTCCAATGGTTCGTTGAGTGATATCAATGTGGGATGCCGCCGTTGACGTGGGTATCAACAGCTTTCTTCTGCTGTTGGTTACGATCGATCCGATCGGCGTCACACCGATGTTCGCTGCGCTCGGCGCGCATCTTTCGGAGGCGAAGCGCCGGCGTGCCGCGACACATGCCGTATTATTGTCCGCGCTGATACTGATCGGGTTCGGGCTCGCGGGAGACTATCTGTTGCGAGTACTCGGCATCGGCATGCCGGCATTCCGCATCGCCGGCGGCAGCCTGCTGTTCCTGCTGGCGATCGATATGATCTTCGCGCGGCATTCCGGGCTGCGCTCGACGACGCAGCTCGAGTTCAGCGAAGCCGAGCAGCGCCCGGACATCTCGGTATTCCCGCTGGCCTTTCCCTTGTTGGCGGGGCCGGGCGCATTGACCACCATCCTGCTGTTGACGGCGGGACATCACAGCGAACCTTTGATGCTCGGTTCGGTCATGGTCGCGCTGACACTGGTATTGCTGTTCACTTGGCTGTCGTTGCAAATGGCCGGGCCGCTGTTGCGGGTGCTCGGCGAAACCGGCGCGAACGTCATCGGACGTTTGCTGGGGCTGTTACTGGCGGCGCTCGCTGTGCAGTTCATGGTGGACGGCGTTGTCGAGGTGATGCGGTCTTGAGCGCATGAAACGCGGGCCGCGGCGACCGAGTTCGTCGACGGCACGGAGATCTGGAAAAAGAATGCGGCGGGAGATGTCAACTTGAGCTGGTGGGGTGCGGTAGTGGGCGGCGCGTTCGGCTTCATGCTGGGCGGGCCGCTGGGCGCGTTGCTGGGTGCGGTTCTGGGGCGGCGCTTCGACAAAGGCCTGGCGGGTATCGGTGACTATCGCGCGCAGCTTGGCGATCAGGAGCGCGTGCAGACGGCCTTCTTCACGGCGACTTTCGCGGTGATGGGCCACTTGGCCAAGGTCGACGGCCGGGTCTCCAAAGACGAAATCCGGCTCGCCGAACAGATCATGGCGCGTATGAGCCTGAGCCCTGAGATGCGGCAGGCGGCGATCGGCCTGTTCAACGAAGGCAAGTCGTCGTCGTTCGACCTGGACGCCGCGCTCGATCAGTTCCGCGCGGAATGTCATCGGCGGCGGAATCTGATCCAGATGTTTCTGGAGATTCAGCTGCACGCCTGCTTTGCCGACGGCGCTGTGCATGCGGAGGAGCGGCGTGTGTTGCAGTACATCTGCCACCGGCTCGGCATCAGCGCCCAGGAGTTCGCGCACCTCGAAGCGCTGGTACGCGCCGCGCGCGATTTCACCGGCGC
>JBAYTM010000306.1:0-3804 GCA_041675685.1 Thiohalobacteraceae bacterium | reverse complement strand
GCTGCTTGAAGGCCGCCAGCATGGTCTTGATGCAGCCCTGGTCGCCGGTCAGGGCGGCGGTGGCGGCGGCCTGCGAGATCGAGGCCGGATTCGAGGTGCTCTGGGATTGCACCTTCTTCATGGCCTTGATCAGTTCGACCGGGCCGCCGGCGTAGCCGATGCGCCAACCGGTCATCGAATAGGCCTTGGACACGCCGTTGAGCACGATGGTGCGGTTGGCCAGATCCGGGCAAAGGTTGAGGATATTGGTGAAGCTTTCGTCGGCCCAGAGGATATGTTCGTACATATCGTCCGTGGCGATGACCACTTGCGGATGTTTGCGCAGGACTTCGCCAAGTGCCGCCAGTTCCGCCCGGGTATAGGCCATGCCGGTCGGGTTGGACGGGCTGTTGATGACGAACAACCGGGTCCGGGGCGTGATGGCCGCCTCCAGCTGAGCCGGCGTGACCTTGAAACGCTGGTCGATCCCCGCATACAGCTCGACGGGTTTACCGTCCGCGAGCAGCACCATATCCGGGTAGGAGACCCAATAGGGCGCCGGGATAATCACCTCGTCGCCCGGGTTGAGCAGTGCCATCACCAGGTTGTAGAAACTCTGCTTGCCGCCGCAGGACACGAGAACCTGATCGGGCTTGAAGGCGAAGCCGTTCTCGCGGTGGAACTTGTCTATAATGGCGGCCTTGAGCGCCGGGGTCCCGTCGACGGCCGTGTATTTGGTCTGGCCGTTCTGGATGGCGGCGATGGCCGCGGCCTTGATATGGTCGGGGGTATCGAAGTCCGGTTCGCCGGCACCCAGGCCGATGATGTCGCGACCCGCGGCACGCAGCTCGGCGGCGCGCGCCGTGACGGCCAAGGTCGGGGAAGGCTTGATGCGGCCGACGCGGGCGGCCAGTGCGAGCGTGTTTTTCACGAGTGATCCCGAAGATCCGGCAACCGGCCGATGCAGGCTGTCCAAACGGCCCGCAATCATACTGTAACTGTGTGTTATGAAGAATCCCCCGTGAGCAGTAATTTTCACCTTCAAGCCAAAATACAGCCGGCCGGGGATCAGCCCGAGGCGATCCGCCGCCTGCTCGAAGGACTGAACGACGGGCTGGCGCACCAGACCCTCCTGGGTGTGACCGGCAGCGGCAAGACCTTCACCATCGCCAACGTCATCCAGGCCCTGCAGCGCCCGGCGATCGTGCTGGCCCCGAACAAGACCCTGGCGGCCCAGCTCTATGGCGAGTTCCGCGAGTTCTTCCCGGACAATGCCGTCGAGTATTTCGTGTCCTACTACGACTACTACCAGCCCGAGGCCTACGTACCGTCCTCGGACACCTTCATTGAGAAGGACGCCTCGATCAACGAACACATCGAGCAGATGCGGCTGTCCGCCACCAAGGCCTTGCTGGAACGCCCGGACAGCATCATCGTCGCCACGGTGTCCTCCATCTACGGCCTGGGCGACCCGCGCAGTTACCTGAGCATGGTGCTGCACCTGGTGCGGGGCGACAAGGTCGATCAGCGTCAGCTGCTGCGCCGCCTGGCGGAATTGCAATACACCCGCAACGACGTCGAGCTGCACCGCGGCACCTACCGCGCGCGCGGCGAAGTCATCGACATCTACCCGGCCGAGTCGGACCGCGACGCTGTGCGGGTCGAGCTGTTCGACGACGAGATCGAGAAGATCGCCTTTTTCGACCCGCTCACCGGCGAAGTGTCGCGGCAGGTGCCGCGCACGACGATCTATCCCAAGACCCATTATGTGACGCCGCGCCAGACCATCCTGGACGCCATCGACGCCATCAAGGACGAGTTGCGCGAGCGCCTGGAACAACTCTATGCCGCGAACAAACTGGTCGAGGCGCAACGCCTGGAGCAACGCACCCGTTTCGACATCGAGATGATGCAGGAGCTCGGCTACTGCTCGGGCATCGAAAACTACTCGCGCTATCTGTCCGGCCGGCAGGCCGGCGAACCGCCACCGACCCTGTTCGATTACCTGCCGGCCAACGCCCTGCTGGTGATCGACGAGTCCCATGTCACCATCCCGCAACTGGGCGGCATGTATCGCGGCGACCGCTCGCGCAAGGAGACGCTGGTCGAGTACGGCTTCCGTCTGCCGTCGGCGCTGGACAATCGACCGTTACGGTTCGACGAGTTCGAACGCCTGGCGCCCCAGGCGATCTTCGTGTCGGCGACCCCGGGCGCCTACGAGGAGCAGCACGCGGGGCAGGTGGTCGAGCAGGTGGTGCGGCCGACCGGGCTGGTGGACCCGGAGGTCGAGGTGCGGCCGGTGGCCACCCAGGTCGACGATCTGCTCTCGGAGATCCGCAAGTGCGTCGCCGTCAACGAACGGGTGCTGGTGACGACCCTGACCAAGCGTATGGCGGAAGACCTCACCGAATACCTCGCCGAACACGATGTCCGCGTGCGTTACCTGCACTCGGACATCGAAACGGTGGAGCGCGTGGAGATCATTCGCGACCTGCGCCTGGGCGAGTTCGACGTGCTGGTCGGTATCAATCTGCTGCGCGAGGGCCTGGACATGCCCGAGGTGTCGCTGGTCGCCATCCTGGATGCGGATAAGGAGGGGTTCCTGCGATCAGACCGTTCGCTGATCCAGACCATCGGCCGGGCCGCGCGCAACATCAACGGACGCGCGATTCTGTACGCCGACAAGATCACCAGCTCGATGCAACGCGCCATGGGAGAGACCGAGCGCCGGCGCGCGAAGCAGGTCGCCCACAACCTGGAGCACGGCATCACGCCCAAGGGCATCCTCAAGGCCGTCGCCGACATCATGGAAGGCGCCTACCCGGGCGTCCCGGGTGGCCCGCGGCGTCACGGCAAGGTGGCGGAGCCGGAGACGGAATACGACCAATTGTCGCCGGCGCAGGCCGCCAAGCGCATCAAAGCCCTCGAACAGCGCATGTACGAACACGCGCGCAACCTCGAGTTCGAAGATGCGGCGCGCCTGCGCGACGAGATCCGAAAGCTGCGGGAAACCGGCCTGGGCCTGCCGCAATTGGGGATCGTCTCGACGGGATAACGACAGCAGGTCTTCAGCGTCGCGGTGCACCGCCCCGGCCCTGGCGCGTTTTTTGACTTGTATCTTGTCGCTCGAATCTTGTATCTTATGCCGATCGCAGGCGCGTAGCTCAGTTGGTTAGAGCACCACCTTGACATGGTGGGGGTCGGAAGTTCGAGTCTTCTCGCGCCTACCAATTTGTCCTTCCGCGCAGTGCCTTATAAAGTTTATAGCGCTACTAAGCTCAGTTATTCGCAAAACTTTCGCAATATTTTCGCAAAACGACCGGCGCGGTCGTGCGCTAAATGCGCGCGCCATCCGTACAACGCTGCACCTGCCCCCGTACACTAGAACCACCTCGACGCTCGGCTCAGCCGCATTGCTGCAGGCCTTCCGCTTCTTCGCCACGTTGGCAGGTCCGGCCGCCTCCGGTATCTCCACGGTCTTGTAGCCGTGGCCCTCCAGTAACGGACGGGGCCTTAGTTGCTCATCGGCGTCCTCAGGAGCTTTATAGATAGGCTAATTTGCACGAGGCAATATAAGAAAACGCGAGAATTAATAAGATCTTGCAATTGTTCTTCAGTTAAGGTAAAAACTTTTATACTGAATCCCAACGCTAGATTTGACGATGCCAACCAACGCGCCCTGGTCATTCTATGGCCGTCGGACCGAATTACAGCAGATGCAGCGCATTCTGGAGCGCCGGCGATGGTTCTTTCTGCAGATCTCGGGGCGCCGCCGCATTGGCAAGACAGCGCTGATCCAGGAAGCGATCAAGGGAGCCGGTATCG
>JBAYTM010000305.1:0-3806 GCA_041675685.1 Thiohalobacteraceae bacterium | reverse complement strand
CGGCACGCGGATCTGCCGGTGCATGTGTTGCTGACCAAGGCCGACAAACTCAAGCGCGGCGCGGCGCAGAACACGTTGCTGACCGTGCGCCGCGAGCTCGCCGCCCTGCACCCCCAGGCCAGTGCGCAACTGTTCTCCGCGCTGGACGGTACCGGCCTGGAAGAGGCACGCGCGCTGCTTGCTGCCTGGCTGGAGTTGGGCTGAACGGATTCTTTCTCAACGCAAAGACGCCGAAGGCGCGCAAAGTCAAAACCCAGACAGCCGAAAAGCCACGCGCCGACCGCTCAGACGCGACGGTCCTCTGGTGAGTCGAATCAGAGCCTCCCTGATTGATTTCTTTCGCGCCGTTCTCCTTCGCGCGCCTTCGTGTTTAGCGATTTCCCAAACGACAGGCAAAAAGAAACCCCGGTATTCAAGGGGGGAGGAAATACCGGGGTCAACGTCACCCGGCTTGGGGATGCCGGGCTTGTAAAGGGTCCCCCTCAAGGGAGGAAGAAGAGGACCCGTAAAAACCGTTCAACAATACAGATCTGAAACCTTTGAGCACCGTCGCGGAGAAAAGTTCCCCGGGGCGGCGCATCGCCTTCCAGCGCTAAGCAAATGGTAGCTCAGCGGCCTGCACCGGTGTGTAAAAGATTGTTACGGCAGTCATGATTTTGCTTTATGCGTCGGCGCGTGAGGGCGTCGGACAGGCGCCGACACGCGCTCAATGCGCCTCGTCCCAGTTGCCCCCGATGCCGATCTCGACCTCGAGCGGCACGCGCAGCTCGGCGGCGTTCTGCATGGCCTCGCGGACACCGGCCTGAAGCCGTTCCACATCCGACTCGGCGACCTCGAATACCAGCTCGTCGTGAACCTGCATGATCATGCGCGCCGCGACGCCACTGCCGCGCAGCCAGGCGTCGGCGCGGATCATGGCCCGCTTGATGATGTCGGCGGCCGTGCCCTGCATCGGCGCGTTGATGGCGGTGCGTTCCGCGGCGTTGCGCTGCTGCTGATTGCGCGCGTTGATATCCGGCAGGTACAGGCGCCGGCCGAACACCGTCTCCACGTACCCAAGCTCGTGGGCCTTGGCGCGGGTCTCGTCCATGTAGGCCTTTACGCCCGGATAACGGGCGAAGTAGCGATCGACATAGTCCTGCGCCGCGCCGCGGTCGATGCCGAGCTGTTTGGCCAGGCCGAACGCCGACATCCCGTAGATCAGCCCGAAATTGATCGCCTTGGCCGAACGGCGCTGGTCGCTGCTGACGTCCTCCGGCGTCGCCCCGAAGACCTCGGCGGCGGTCGCCCGGTGGATGTCCTGGCCCGCGGCAAAGGCCTTGAGCAGGCCGGCGTCGCCGGACAAATGCGCCATGATGCGCAACTCGATCTGGGAATAGTCGGCGGCGACGATCCGGTGCCCCGGGGGCGCGATGAAGGCTTGGCGGATGCGCCGCCCCTCGTCGGTGCGGATCGGGATGTTCTGCAGATTGGGGTCGGTCGAGGACAGGCGCCCGGTCGCGGCGACCGCCTGCTGATAACAGGTATGCACGCGACCCGTCACCGCATCGATACGTTCGGGCAGCCGGTCGGTATAGGTCGACTTCAATTTCGATACCGAGCGGTGCTGCAAAATCAATTGCGGCAGCGGGTAACTCAGCGCCAGTTCGGCCAGCACGCTCTCGGCGGTCGAGGGCGCGCCCTTCGGGGTCTTTGCCAGCACTGGCAGGCCCTGCTTGTCGTAAAGGATCTCCTGAATCTGTTTGGGCGAACCCAGGTTGAACGGCTGCCCGGCGACCCGGTGCGCCTCCTGCTCGATCTCGTGCATACGCGTCGCGAGTTCGCGGCTCTGGCGCGCCAGCATGGCCGTGTCGACCAGTACACCGGTACGTTCCATGCACGCGAGCACCGGCACCAGCGGCATCTCGACGTCCAGATAGACCTGCGCCAGTCCCGGGATCTGTTGCAGCCGCGGCCAAAGCGCCTCGTGCAGACGTAGGGTGACGTCGGCGTCCTCGGCCGCGTAGGTGCTCGCCTGCTCCAGCGGGACCTGGTTGAAGCTGAGCTGTTTGACGCCCTTGCCGGCGACATCTTCAAAAGTGATGGTGGTGTGATCGAGATATTTGCGCGCCAATGAATCCATGTCATGCCGGGACGCCGTGCTGTCGAGCACATAGGATTCCAGCATGGTGTCGAAGGCGATCCCGGCCAGGGCGATACCGTGATTGGCCAGCACGTTCGTGTCGTATTTCAGGTTGTGACCGACCTTGCGCCGGTGCGGGTCTTCCAGCAGCGGCTTGAGCTGCGCCAGCACCGTATCGCAATCCAGCTGCTCCGGTGCGCCCGGATAGTCGTGCGCCAGCGGCACATAAGCGGCCGGCACCCCGGGCACCGCGAAGGAGGCGCCGACGATGCGCGCCTGCATATAGTCCAGGCTGGTGGTTTCGGTATCGAAGGCGAACAGTTCCGCGTGCGCGAGGCGTTCGATCCAGGCATCCAGCTGTGCCTGGGTGACGACCATTTCGTAATCGCTCGGCGTCGCGGTGCCGCAAACGGCGACCGGCTGTTCGTCGGGAGGGGATGCGGGCGCGGCCTCGTCGAGCTGGCGCAGCCAGGTATTGAACTCGAGCCTGCGGTACAGCATGCGCAGCTGCTCGGTCGCCGGCGCACGCATGCGCAGATCTTCGAGGCTCTGGTCCAGCTCGAGATCGCAGCGGATGGTGGCGAGCTGTCGCGACAGCGCCAGCTGTTCCAGATTTTCGCGCAGGCTTTCGCCGACCTTGCCTGGGATATCCGCCGCATGCGCGACCAGTGCGTCCAGCGAACCATACTGATTGAGCCACTTGGCCGCCGTCTTGGGCCCGACCTTAGGCACGCCGGGGATGTTGTCGCTGCTGTCGCCGACCAGCGCCAGGTAATCGATGATGCATTCGGGTGGCACCCCGAACTTGTTGACCACGCCGCCGATGTCCAGGGTCGTGTTGGACATGGTGTTGATCAGGGTGATGCGGTCATCGACCAACTGCGCCATATCTTTGTCGCTGGTCGAAATCACCACCGGCAGGCCGCGCGCGGCCCATTGACGCGCCAGGGTGCCGATCACGTCGTCGGCCTCCACGCCGGACACCTGCAGGATCGGAAATCCGAGCGCCGCAACCAGCTCATGCAGCGGTTCGATCTGTCCGGCGAGCTCGTCCGGCATGGGCGGCCGGTTGGCCTTGTAGTGCTCGAACATGTCGTCGCGGAAGGTCTTGCCCTTGGCGTCGAAGACCACCGCGATGTGCTCGGGCGCATAGTCGATCAGCAGCCGGCGCAGCATGTTGGCGACGCCGTAGACGGCCCCGGTCGGCTCGCCGCGCGAATTGGTCAGCGGCGGCAGCGCATGGAAGGCGCGGTAGAGATAGGACGAGCCGTCGACCAGAACCAACGGTGTCGCGGCCGGGAGATTTGCGGTGGATGTCGCCATGCGATGTGGGCCTTGGGTCGGACGTCAGCGCTCAAAGGGCGACATGCTATCATGCGCATCCGCCCGATTCGGCGGGTATGGAACTTGCTTCGAGGACGTTATCCCCGACCGCAACGGCCGGGAATTCAGGTGCATAACACAATGGACGAGCAGACCCGCAGTGAACACCCCAGCATGCAGCCGGTCAACGACAGCCAGCTGACCCGGGAATCCTGGAAAATCTTCCAGATCATGGCCGAGTTCGTCGAAGGCTTCGAGCGACTGTCCGGCATCAAGCCCTCGGTAAGCGTCTTCGGTTCGGCGCGCACCCGCCCCGATGCGGCCGAGTACCTGCTCGCCGAGGCGATTGCGCGCGCACTGT
>JBAYTM010000304.1:0-3808 GCA_041675685.1 Thiohalobacteraceae bacterium | reverse complement strand
TGGCTGGTCTTCATCCCCTTGCGGTTGACGAGATCGAACTTGCCGGTCGAGGAGTCGGGGAAGACGTGCGAGATGTTGACCTGGCGTGCAACCGGATCGTAATCGACTCGGAAGGCCTTGACGACCTTCGGGTTGTCGCTCACATCGGTAATCAGGACCAGATCCTTCTGACCGTCGGCGAAGGCCACGTACTTATTGGCGTTCGGGCCGACACCGATGGACACGTGCACACCCAGATCCATGCCGGTGAGCGCGCCGATATCGGCGACCATCGAGATGCTGTTCTGCGCGCCACTGCCATCGTAACGCATCTTCCACATCCCGAACCGACCGCGGTCACGCCACTCGGGCGAGTTCTCGTTGACGTACGGGGCCGCGGGCGGCTGCATGGTTTGATAGAAGTCGAAACTCTTATAGGGGTCCGACGACGGCATGGCCGCGATATGGTGCGGGATGGGCATATCGATGCCGAGCAGGCCGTAGTTGTACCAGGCCAGGGTCTCGGGCACGCTCAGATCGAGCGCCGATACCGAGCCGCTGTACTTGCCGGGCAGCAGAATAACGTTGCCCTTGAAGTCTTTGAACAGGTCGTGCTGGCGTTCGCCGCTGGCGTCGTGCACAGCCGCCGAGGCGCCGCGCATGCCTAGCCCGCCGGCGGCGCCGGCCACACTGGCCGCCATAGCGCCCTTCATGAATTTACGTCTGGAAATGGTCATTGTCGTCCTCCGGGAATAATGTTGCTCAGATGCTCGTCTTGCTCCAGTCCTGAGGACCGACGTAGACGTTTTCCACCTTGCCATCCGCGCCGATGATGAAGACCGTCGGCAGACCGCGGAAGCCAAGCTTGTTGGACAGGCCAACCGGGCTCAGCGCGTCATTGGGTGCGACGTACACCGGGTGCTTGAGGCCCTGCTCGGCCTTGATCAGTCGCGCGGTACGGGCGGTTTCTTGCACCCGGGTCGAGGGACCGCCTGTGAGCGCCGCACCAACGGTGTCGGCATTGACGAAGAGCAGTTGGGTATCCGAGCCAGCCGCGTCCTTGGCCGTCTGCAGTTTCTTCAGTTCCTCGACCGACACCGGCACTGCGGAAATGAAGAACGCCAAAACGGTGCGCTTGCCGTTAATCAGCTTTCCGGCATCCAACTTTTTGCCGGTTACGTCATAAATCTCCCAGTCGGTGGGAAAGGTTTCGCCCGGCTGAATGCCCTTCGGAAACACCTCACCGCCAACCTGATCGGCGGTCGGGAAAATACCGTCCTTGCTGTCGGCCAGCGCAATACCGGGTGCCTGTAATGCGAGCAACAGTGCACTCGCAACCAGCGAACACCCGACATGCAACCGGCCGGGCTTGGCCGGATGTCTGGATGTAGTCATGTCGCAACCTCCTACCGTTCGTTTGTGTATTGATGCGATGCCGTGCACCGCCGAATCAGACCACCACGAGATGCCTTCCAGCGCCGCGGTTACTTCTCGGAGACAGCTCTATCAATTCGCGTGCCAGCAAGGTCGACGACGGCATCTCGTTGATTCTTCGTAGATCTGCGCGAAAGACGGCCGGCGGACAGACCATAACGTTTCAGGATGAAACGCGCGGAACGAGGGAAGCAGGTTTCAGGAAGGAACGCCGATGAAGATCGGCCGGTAGACCGCGTGGGATTCGCGCGGAAACGCGGCGATCAGGGTTCGCGGCGCTGACCGGTGCGCGGACCGCGCCGAATATCGTACTGACGCAGCTTGCGCCAAAGCGTGGTGCGACCTATGCCGAGGCTGCGCGCGGCTTCGGAGAGGCTATCGTAACGGTCGAGCGCCGCCTCGATGGTCTGTTGTTCACTGTGCGCGAGATTCAGTTCCTGCGGCTCGGTAACGGAGGATTCCGGGCCGTGCTTGCGACCACCCTCGTACTGCAACAGTTCCTCGGGCAGCGCATCCAGGTCGATCAGGCCGTCCGGTCCTGCAAACACCACCATTTGCTCGACCATGCTCTCCAGCTGACGGACGTTGCCGGGAAATGTGTAACCGGCCAGTTTGGCGCGCGCCTGCGGCGACAACCGCAGCGGACCGCGCCCGTGGCGCGTCGCATACTGCTGAAGGAAGCGCTCCAGCAGCCGTTCGAGGTCTTCGCCGCGCTCGCGCAACGGCGGGAGAAAGATGCGGTAGCCGTTGACGCGATAATAGAGGTCGGGCCGGAATTCCCCGCGCTCGATGAGCATACTGAGGTCGCGGTTGGCGGCCGCGATCACGCGAATGTCGATCTTGCGCGGGCGGTTGGTACCGACCCGACGGATCTCGCGCTCCTGCAACACGCTAAGCAGCTTTGCCTGCATGGCAGGCGACAAGGTATCGATCTCGTCGAGGAAAATAGTGCCGCCATCGGCCGCCTCGAACAGCCCCTGCCGCGCCTCGGTGGCGCCGGTAAAACTACCCTTGGCATGTCCGAACAATTCGCTCTCCAGCAGTGGCTCCGGCACGCTCGCACAGTTCAGACTGACGAAGGGCATCGCCGCGCGCTGGCCCTGTTCGTGGATATAACGCGCCAACATGCTTTTACCCGTACCCGTCTCGCCGGTGATCAGAATGCTCAGTTCGGTACGCGCGATGCGCTCAGCGCGGATCAACGCGGCCTGCATGACGGGACTGGCCGCGATGAGGCCGTCCTCGCCGTCCGCCGTCAGACCGACCGGCGCGGCGTTGGCCAGCGCATGCGCCTGCTGAATCTTCTCGAGGATGTCTTCTTCGCTGAACGGCTTGGTCAGGTAGTCATAGGCACCCAGGCGCATCGCCTCGACGGCAGTGTCGATGCTCCCGTAAGCGGTGATCAGGAGCACCGGCAGGCGCGGGTACAGACGCTTGACCTCGCGCAGCAGTTCATTGCCCGACATGCCGTCCATGCGCAGATCCGTTACGAGCACGTCGCATGGTGCGCGTTGCAATTCCGCCAAGGCCTCATCGCCGCTGGCCGCCTCACGGGTTTGCATACCCGCATTCTCCAGCAACAAGGCCAGACTGCGGCGCGGACTGCGCTGGTCGTCGACCACCAAGACATTAAGGCTCACGCGTTGCCCCCTGCCGGCGTCACCGGAAACCGCAGCGTGAAACAGGCGCCCGGCGGGCTCCAAAGTCGCAGCCGCCCACCGCAGGCCTCGACATGCTGACGGACGATGGCCAGGCCCAACCCGGCGCCCTGCGACTTCTGACTGTAGAAGGGTTCGAAGATGCGCGCACGGTCGGCGGGCGCCACGCCCGGACCGTCATCGCTGACTGCGAGAAAAATCATCGTCGCGCGCTGCACCAGACGCACGCGCACCCGTCCGCGTCCCTGCATGGCCTGGACCGCGTTCAACAGCAAATTCCAGAGCAGTTCCTGAAAACCATCCGCGTCGAACAACACCGCGCCGCTCGCGCCACGCAGCTCCGCGTGCAGATCGACTGTCATGCCCTCCTGACGGATATGTGCCTCGACGCCTTCGCAGACCCGTTGCACGAGGTGATCCAGTTGCACCGGCACCAGCGGGCGCTGCGATGCACGGCCGAAACTGATGAAGTTGCGCGTCAAGCGTTCGAGGCGTTGGACTTCGTCGCCGATGATCTCGATGGCCGGCATCGCGCCTTGCACTTCGGCAGGCACCTTCCGTCGCAATACGGCCAGGCAATTATTGATGGCACTGAGCGGGTTGCGGACCTCGTGGGCGACGCTGGCCGCCATCTGCCCGAGTACCGCGAGACGTTCGGCACGCATGCGTTCCTGCTCGGAATGGCGCAACTGGTCGTTGCTGCGCCGCACCGCCTGGTAGGCGCGCGCATTGGCGAT
>JBAYTM010000303.1:0-3824 GCA_041675685.1 Thiohalobacteraceae bacterium | reverse complement strand
CCTTTCCAATCTGGCACTGCAATGGTGTAACGATCTCGATGCGACCTTCGCCGGGTTTCGCCGGATTCTGCGCCCCGGGGGCGTCCTGCTGTTCACCTCGTTCGGGCCCGACACCCTGTTGGAGCTGCGGGCGAGCTGGGCGGCGGTGGATCGGTTCAGCCACGTGAACCGATTCCTGGACATGCACGACGTCGGCGACGCGCTGGTGCGCACGGGTCTTGCGGAACCCGTGTTGGACGTCGAGCGCTCTACCCTGACCTATCCGGATGTGGACGGCCTGGTCCGGGATCTGAAGACCTTGGGCGCGCACAACGTCACCGCCGGTCGCCCGCGCGGCTTGACCGGACCGGGACGCTGGCAGCGAATGCGCGAACGCTACGAGGCGTTCCGCACCGAAGGCCTGCTCCCGGCGACCTATGAGGTCGTCTATGGGCATGCCTGGGTCGGCGCGCCGCCCGTGCCCGCGGTGACCGGTGATCCCGGTACCGTCACGGTGCCGTTGTCGAAGCTGAGCGGACGGTCGTCGAAGCGTTGATGCTCGGCCGACGTGGCGCGAAGGGAGATTATGCAGGGCTACTTCGTTACCGGGACCGACACCGGGGTCGGCAAGACGTTCGTCAGTGAGCTGCTGATTTACCGGCTGCGCGGAACGCATGCGCGGGTAGCCGGTTTCAAACCCGTTGCCAGCGGTTGCGTCGCGACGCCGCTCGGTCCGCGCAATGCGGACGCTTTGACGTTGCAGCGCGCAAGTTCGATAGAGCTTTCTTACGCCCAGGTGAATCCGTACGCATTTGCCGCGCCCATCGCCCCGCATCTCGCCGCGGCCGAGGCAGGAGTGACGATCGATCTCGACGCGATCGAGCGGGCTATCGTGGCGGTCACGGCCGATCGAGTGGTCGTCGAAGGCGTGGGCGGCTGGCTGGCGCCGCTGGGCACGGATATCGCAGTTGCGGATCTGGCGCGCTCGTTGGGTTTGCCGGTAATCCTGGTGGTCGGAATGCGGCTGGGTTGCATCAACCACGCGCTGCTCAGCATGGAATCGATCCGGCGGTACGGGCTCCCGGTGGCGGGTTGGGTCGCAAACTCCATCGACCCGGGGATGGAGCGGGTCGACGCCAATATCTCCGCGCTCCGCGACCGGCTCGACGCCCCGTTGTTGTGCGATCTGCCCTGGTGCCCCAATCCGGTGCCAGAGACCTTGGCGGCGGACCTCTTCTCCGGTCTGCGCGCCCGCTGATCGGTGCCGCACCGAGTTGCCTCTTCAAGCTTCAGTAACCAATTGATTCAAAGCAGGTTACGTTTCAAAAGTTGGTATCGGTGGCCGCTCCGCCGGCCAGCCCATTGCCATGCCGGAAAATTCGATACTTTCGATGCGACGTTTGAATATTATTATCTTCTAATGCGTTGCGTATGCGAATTATAAGGTACTGTTATAACGTCAGTTTGTCTTCTAAACTTCTGGTTTGCTTGCACCTTAAGGGGTGCATCAGTTAGCATCCGAACCATTCAGAAATTATCGAAATGCATCCGTAAGCTGCAATCCAAGAGGGGCGCAGTGGTAGCAGCAGAATGTAACGCCGGAACGGCGGATTGTTGCGTAGTAATACGGCCGAACTGTTCCCTGTCCTGGCGGGGAACGCTGACCGTGTTCTGTAGCATCTCCCTGGTTTCCTTAGCCATAGCCCTGGGCTTCGCCTCGCTGGGGCTCTGGATGGTGTTGCCCTTTGCGGGTCTCGAGCTGGGGTTGCTCGGGTATGCGTTATGGCGCTGCGCGCGGCGCAGTCAGGTGCGGGAGGTGATTTCCATTCATGGCGGCGAGATCGCCGTACAACGTGGTTGCCGCATGCCGGAGGAGACTACCTGCCTGCAGCGTGGTTGGGCGCGCGTGGAGCTGGCCCGTCCGACCTATCGCGGCTACCCGTCGCGGCTGTTGATACGCAGCCACGGCCGCGAAGTGGAAGTCGGCGGCTGCCTCAACGAGGCAGAGCGACGCCGGCTTGCCGAAGACCTGCGGCACTGGGTGAATCTGCTGCCGGCCTCACTCTCAGCCGCCTAATCGCGCTTGCGGCTGGTCCGGTTCGATAAATTGACAAAACAACATTGAAATACGACCAAAGGAGAGAGAAGGGCATGTCTGCGAGAATCAAATCAAGAGTGCGACAGGCACTGGGGGGTGCTGGCCTGATGTCGGCTTCCGGATTCGCCGCCGCCGAATACGGCCTGAATCTGCCGCGCGGGGTGACCTCGATCGCACAGGAGGCCTACAGCCTGCACATGCTCATCCTTTGGGTCTGTATCGCGATCGGGGTGGCGGTCTTCGGTACGATGTTCTATTCGATCGTGAAGCACCGTAAGAGCAAGGGCGCTGTCGCCGCGCAGTTCCACGAAAGCACGGCGGTCGAGGTCGCTTGGACCATCATCCCGTTTCTGATCCTGATCGGTATGGCGATTCCGGCGACGCGGGCGCTGATTGCGATGGAGGACGCCAGTAACTCCGACCTCAGCATCAAGGTCACGGGTTACCAATGGAAATGGCAGTACGAATACCTCGACGAAGACGTCAGCTTCTTCAGCAACCTCGCCACACCCAAGGAAGAGATTTTCAACCAGGCGGAAAAGAATCCGACCTATCTGCTCGAAGTGGACAAGCCGGTCGTCGTGCCGGTCGGCAAGAAGGTGCGTCTGCTGATCACTGCGAATGACGTGATCCATGCCTGGTGGGTGCCCGAACTCGGCATGAAGCGCGATGCGGTCCCGGGCTTCGTGAACGAAATGTGGTTCAACATCGACACCCCGGGCATCTACCGCGGGCAGTGCGCGGAGTTGTGCGGTAAGGATCATGCGTACATGCCGATCGTGGTCGAGGCCAAAGAACAGGCCGAGTACGAGAGCTGGCTTGCCGACCAGCGCCAGACGGCGGCGGTTGCGGCGGCAGACTCCGACCGGGAATTCAACCGCGACGAGCTGATGACGCGCGGCGAAGCAGTCTACGCAGCGAACTGTACGGCCTGCCATCAGGCGAATGGTGAAGGCGTGCCGGGTGCGTTCCCCGCGCTGAAGGGCGGCGCGATAACGACGGGGCCGATCGAAGATCATTTGGAAATCGTCCTGAACGGCAAGCCGGGTACCGCGATGGCGGCGTTCGGCAATCAGTTGAACGATGCCGATATCGCTGCGGTGGTTACCTATGAGCGCAATGCCTGGGGTAACGACATGAACGATATCGTCCAGCCGATCGATGTTCGGTCTGCGCGCTAACGGATTCCGAGGAGGAGAAAGCAAATGAGTACTGCAGCTGCACACGACGCACACGACGCGCACCATCACGGCCCGGCAAAGGGTCTGTCCCGCTGGTTGTTCACGACCAATCACAAAGACATCGGCACGCTGTATCTGTTGTTCTCGCTGCTGATGTTCTTCGTCGGCGGCACCATGGCGATGGTCATTCGCCTCGAGCTGTTCCAGCCCGGATTGCAGTTCGTAGACCCGATGTTTTTCAACTCCATGACGACCATGCATGCCTTGGTGATGATCTTCGGCGCGGTCATGCCGGCGTTCGTTGGCCTCGCCAACTGGCTCATTCCCATGATGGTGGGCGGGCCGGACATGGCGTTGCCGCGCATGAACAACTGGTCGTTCTGGATTCTGCCGTTTGCCTTCGCCATGCTGCTGTCGACGCTATTCATGGACGGCGGCGCACCGGCCGGCGGCTGGACCATGTATCCGCCGCTGGTATTGCAGACCGGCGACGCCTTCCCGTTCCTGATCTTCGCCGTGCATCTGATGGGCATCTCGTCGGTGATGGGCGCGATCAACGTCATCGT
>JBAYTM010000302.1:0-3857 GCA_041675685.1 Thiohalobacteraceae bacterium | reverse complement strand
GCCTCGTCGACGATCTGCTGGACGTGTCGCGCATCACCATGGGCAAGCTCACGCTGCAGAAGGAACGGGTCGAACTGCATCCCATTCTGCGTGACGCAGTGGACACGGTGCGTACGATGATGTCCTCGCTAGATCACGAGCTGATCCAGGACATCCCCGACGAACCCATTTATCTCGATGGCGACGCGACCCGGCTGGCGCAGATCTTTTCCAATCTGCTCAACAATGCCGCCAAGTACACCGACGCCGGCCAGCCGATCAGACTTTGCGTGGCGCGCGAGGACAGCGACGTGGTGATTCGGGTCGTTGACAGCGGCATCGGTTTGGCCGCCGACACGATTCCGGAAATCTTCGAGGCGTTTGCGCAGGTCGACCGTTCACTGGAGCGCTCGCACTCGGGGCTCGGCGTCGGCCTGGCGTTGGCCAAACGTCTGGTCGAATTGCATGGCGGGAGCATCGAGGCCCACAGCCCCGGCGTCGGCCAGGGCAGCGAATTCATTGTGCGTTTGCCGGTTCAAGCGGTCGACGCGGCAGCGACCGAGACCCGGACGCCGGGCGATGCCGGGTCCGCGGGCGCCGCTCGCTATCGGATCCTGCTCGCCGACGACAATGTCGACTTCGCGACCAGTATGGCGATGTTGTTGCAGGCCGTCGGTCACGAGGTGCGGGTAGCGCACGACGGCGCCGAGGCCGTGACCATTGCCGAGGTGTTCCGGCCGCAGTTCGCGTTCCTCGATATCGGCCTGCCACTGATGAACGGCTACGACCTGGCCCGGTGCCTGCGCAACCTGCCGGCGACGGCGGACACGCGGCTGATCGCCGTGACCGGCTGGGGTCAGGAGCGCGACCGGCAACTGGCGCGCGAGGCGGGTTTCGAATATCACCTGGTCAAACCGGTCGCCTTTCCGCAGATCGAGGAAATACTGAAGGGGACCTCGATGCCGAAGAGCGGGCGGAGTCCCGGTTGAACCCTTGTTTCGGCGCGCGCGGCCGCTTCGAGGTTCGACCGCCTCGGTCAAGGTTGCGCCGCGGCATCGCGCATGCCGCGTTCGAGGTCGACGCGCATCAACAGGATGGCGCCGAGCAGGAACAGCACCAATACCGAAAGTATGCCGAGCCGCGGACTGCCGCTGAGCACGCCGATCCAGCCCATCAACGCCGGGCCCAGTACCGCGGCGAATTTCCCCAGCATGTTGTAGAAGCCGAAGAACTCGCCGCTGCGACGCGCTGGTATGAGTCGCGCGAACAGCGAACGGCTCAGTGACTGCACACCACCCTGCACGAGGCCGATGACGGCGGCGAGCAGATAGAATTCCCAGACTACCGACATGAAGGCGCCCCAGGTCGTGACCGCGACATAGACGGCCAGCGCAAGCAGAATGCCGCGGCGCGCCCCGATGCGATCGCCGATCCGGCCGAAGGCGATGGCGGCCGGAAAACCGACGAACTGCGTGATCAGCAGGGCCGTGATCAGACTGTTGGCCGGGAAATTCAACGACAGACCGTAGTCGACGGCCATGCGGATAATGGTGTCGACGCCATCGATATAGAGCCAGTAGGCGAGCAGGAACAAAAAGGTCTGCGGCAGTTGGCCGATCTCGCGCAGCGTACGGCGCAACTGTCCAAATCCCGTTTTCAACGCGACGCGCAGCCGCGGCGGCGCCGATGCAGCCGGTTCGCGTACGAAGAGGAACAAGGGAACGGAAAAAATCGCCCACCAGACCGCCACGCTGAGGAAGCTGACCCGTACCGCCGCGGACTTGTCGGCGAGACCGAACCAATCCGGATGCAACACCATCAGGACGTTCAGGGCGAACAGCAGACCGCCGCCAAGATAGCCGAGCGCAAAACCCAACGCCGAGACGCGATCGAACTGCGCCGGGCGGGCGATGAAGATCAGCAGCGCGTCGTAGAACAGATTGCCGCCGGAGAACCCCAGCACCGCGAGCACGTAACAGAGGGCCGCGAGTTGCCACTCACCGGCCGCGACGAAGTGCAGTGCGCCGGTCATGACGATGCCGAGCAGGGCGAACAGCAGCAGAAAGCCTTTGCGCTTGTCCAGGTGGTCGGCAATCGCGCCGAGCAGCGGCGCGAGCAACACCACGATGAGGCTGGCCGTGGAATTCGCGACGCCGAGCCGGAAGGTGCTCAGCGTGTCGGAGACGCCGCTGTTCCAGTATTGCTTGAAGAACAGCGGAAAGAATCCCGCCATGACGGTGGTGGCGAAGGCCGAGTTGGCCCAATCGTAAAAGGCCCAGGCGTATAGCGTTCGACGGTTCGGGGCGGCGGCAATGGCGTCCATGGACCTGCGTCGTGGCAAACGGCGCCGCCATCATATTTAAAGCAGGGGCTAGGTGCTAGGTGCTAGGTGCTAGGTGCTAGGTGCTAGGTGCTAGGGCCTAAAGATCTATTTCTCGGCCCTGACACCTAGACCCTAGCACCTGGTCTACAAATGCTGAAAAAACGCCTCTTCCTCGGGGCTGAGGGGCGCACCTTCACGGTCGGTCGGCCGCAACGTCGCCGGGCGTGGCGGCGATGGCGTTTCGGATCGGTCTTCGGCGCGAGGCTCTGACTGCGCCTGTGATGGCGCTTGCGATTGGCGTTTCGGCGCCGGCGGTGCGCTCGGTTCCACCCAGAGCCCAAGCTCGCCGTTGACCTCGATGAAGCGCAATCGGCGCCAGTCGAGACCGGCGCGCAGGCTGAGTTCCGCGGCGCCGGCGGGAACCTCGGTGGTCAATACCAGCAGAGAACATTCGAGGACGTCGTTGCCGACCGCGTGCACCTGTCGCAGCCAGGGCAGCAGGTCGCGTATCTGTTGTAACGCCGCCATGCCATCCAACAGGGCGCGCCCCGGGTCCTCGCTGGAAAAACTGAGCACCCACAGCCGTTGCTGGGCGTCGATCGCCACCAGTGTATCGATCGGCATCTGGCCGGCGGAGGGCAGTGCCTGGGCATCGTGGCCGAGCAACTGCGGCAGCGATTCCAATACGAGTTGACGGAGGCGCGCGGGCGCAGGGGACGCGGCTGCGCGGATATGCAGACTCATCGGATGGCCTCTAAGGGCGCAGGTGTGCGCCGCTGACTGTGAACGACTTGTGCGGCGTGGGCCAGCGCGGTGGCGAAGTTGGGGCCCGGATCGGGCAGCCCGCCCAGATTGATCAAGGCCAGTCCGAGAAACCGTGCCGCGGCGACCGCCAGCCTGTGATAACAGCGCCGCGCCGCGGCCAGGTCGGCGCCGGCCCGATAGACGACGCCGATGCACCGATGCCCCCGCGCGTGCAGCTGCTTGATCAGGGCGAAGGCGTTGCGGGTTGCATCCAGGGTCGGATCGACCAGCAGCAGCACGAGCCCGGCGCGCGGCACGGCGGCGGGGGTCGCGTGCACCTGCACGTTCCAATCCTGACCGACCGCCGTACCCGGCAGATTCAGTTGCCGTGCCAGCGCGCGCAACAGGTAACCCGGTTCGGGGGTCACCGAGGGATCGGGCGAGAGCGCGAGCACGACCGGCAGCTGCATGGCGTCATCGCCCGGCGCAGCAATTGGCGCAATTGGCGCGTCGCTGAGGAAGTGCCGACTGATCGCCCGCAGTCGCTCCAGGTGATCGCGGCGTGGGCACGGAGCCGTCTCGTGGATCGCCATGCCTCCGGTACCGTTCATACGCGCAGCAACGAGTTGTGGCCACCGAGTGCGCTTGGAACCGCGCAGGGGTTGGTCGGGTCCTGTTGCCAGATGCCGTCGATGATGATGCGATATTCATAGGCGCCCTCTGGTACGTGCAGCACCTTTTGCCAACGGCCATCGCGCTCGCGGGTCTCGACGCCGTCGTCCGGTATCCAGTCGTTGAAGTCGCCGGCGAT
>JBAYTM010000301.1:0-3867 GCA_041675685.1 Thiohalobacteraceae bacterium | reverse complement strand
CGGATCGTGCCCGAGACATAGTTCCGGTACGGAGCCATCAGAACGGTCGAACCCATGCGGGTGTTCACGTTGGTGAGGTTCCGGCCCCACAGGCTGATCGTGTAGGCATCGTTCTGCAGACCCAGAGTGATCCGGGCATTGAGGATGCCGGACGCAGGCAGGATCGAGGCATCATAGATGTCCTGGCTGATCTCCAGAGCAGTACGACCGGTGGAGTCCGCGCCGCCCTTCCAGCACATGGTGTTGGCCTGACCGGCTCCGGCGTCGTACGTGACCGTACAGGCGTCGTTGTTCATGCGGCCAGTGACGCTGTATTCAGTGTTGAAGGTCAGCGACGTGCTGTCGTTGATCTGGGTGGTGTACGTCCCCGAGAAGTTGAGGGTGTACTCCGGCACCAGCACGAAGCGGGTGTGGTTCAGCGTGCCGTTATCGTCTGCGTAGTTCAGATACTTGGCATCGTTGTAGGCACCCGAAGCCCCGAGCGTGAGGCCCGGCATCGGACGCACGGTCAGATCGGCTTCGAACCCGGTGTTACGCACCTTGGCCGCGTTCTTGATCAGCGTGTTGCTGATACCGTTCGTCACTTCGTTCACGTTGCGCTGGGCATCGTTCAGAGTGTTGCGATAGGCGGCGAAGTTGAAACGAACCATGCGGTCGAGCAGTTCAGCCTTCAGACCCAGTTCGAACTCGGTGAGCGTTTCGGGCTTGAACGGAACGAACTGGTAATCGTTGAAGGCGCGCATGTTCTGCCCGCCAGCACGATAACCACGGCTGGCCTTGGCATAGACGAGCACATCGCGGTTGATCTTGTAATCGAGACCCGCGGTCCACGAAAGCGCGGAGAACGTGTCCGACCGGTAAGCCGCACAGTCGTTGGCTGCAGTAGCACCCGTGATGTAGTCGAACCGCATATCGGGCGCATCCATGGTAGGCGCGTTCGTGCTTCCGACGGCGTTACAGGGATTGCCCAGGAAGGCATGGTTCGGCACGAACGGCAGCAGTTCCCCGTCGAGACCGACGTTGGCCGAACGGATTTCGATGCCCTTCTTGTCCTGCGACCAGCGCAGACCGCCGGTGAGGTTAAGGCTGTCGGTCAGCGCATAGGTCAGCTGCGAGTAGAAGCCGATCGATTCGTTGTCGATGTAGCCATAGTTGCGGGTCGCGTTGTTGCGACGCACGCCGCCCGGACGGGTCGACATCGAGTACGAGAGGTCATAGCCCTTTTCACCGAAGTAGGTGGCGCCAACCGCGTAGGACAGACGATCTTCCAGCGTCTTGCCGGTCAGCTGCACTTCGCCCGACCACGACTTGAGGTCCTGCTCCAGCGTGGTGGTGTGCAACAGCGCCGACGAGCCGTCGACGTCGAACACGGTCGTGGCGTCGACCTGACGGTAACCGCCGATCACCTTGAGCTGGCCAAACGACGTATCGGACACCAGCTTGGCAATGTAGGTCTGCGACGTCGTCTTGTCTTCGATATGATCGAACGGCCGAAGCACGTCGTTACAGTTCGTTGCCGAAGGCGAATAGTTGCAGTCGAACGCATCCGCGCCCGATGCGAGCGGGTGCGTGCGGAAGTATTCGAGATAGGCCAGAGCAGCGGTATTCGCGGAGACATTGTCGCCGGCCGAGCTCGAGTCGTTCAGGTTCACCTTGTAGAGCAGCTGCCGCGAAGGCGTGGTGCGCGAGTTGAACCATTCACCCGACAGGATGATCTTCGTGGCGTCGGAAACCTGCCACAGCATCTTCGCGCGGCCCTGCAGTTCGTCTAGGTCGCGGAACTTGCGGCCGTCGGGACGGATTTCGCCCTGACCCGGAGCGAGATAGCTGTTGTCGGGCAGACCGGTCGTCAGGTTGTACTGACGAACGCTGGGCGACCAGCCATCGCGGCGGCTGATGTGGAACGCACCGCGCACGGCGATCTGCTGCGACACCGGCACGTTGAGAACGACGTTGGCAGTCGCTTCGTTGAAGCGGCCATAGGTTGCGTCGGCCGAGCCGGAGAAGTTGTCCAGCTCAGGATCGTTGGAGGACACCAGAACGGCACCACCAGTGGTGTTGCGGCCGAACAGGGTACCCTGCGGGCCCTTCAGCACCTGAACGTCCGCAACGTCGAGCAGGGCGGCGTTGAGGCCATAGGCGCGCGACCAGTACAGTTCGTCGACATAGGTACCGACCGAAGGCTCAACGGTGGCGAGCACTTCGTTGGTGACCTGTCCGCGCAGGCTGAGGAACACGGCAGTGGCGTTCGAGCCGTTCATACGGATGGTCAGACCCGACGAAAGGCTGCCGACGTCGCCCAGCTGAACCGCACCGCGCTCCTGCAGCTGACGGCCGGTGAAGGCCGAAACCGCGACAGGAACGTCTTGCAGACGTTCGCGAACTTTACGGGCGGTGACAATAATATCGCCCGAAGACGCGTCGGTAGCACCGTCTTCAGCAAATGCAGGTGTCGACAAAAGAACGGCGCCCGCAGCGGCGGACGCGAGAAGTATGGATTTCATGAGAACCCCCTCTTGATTAGGTACCTGATTGTCCCTGGAATTTCGTAGTTCTAATTGATTCGCCGGCCCTCTATCTGATATGAGGCACCTCTTCAACATCTATCTGACCTTTATCGCTCCATCTGCCGACACCTGTGTTTGCGGGGTCACAGTACCGATCTGCATCCGGAGAAGTGCCGCATCGGCCCGCGCAATTCGGATGTGGGCGAGGATTTCCTCGCGTTTGGTCAATGTCGATTTGGATGGTGACCCCTACGGGAATCGAACCCGTGTTTCAGCCGTGAGAGGGCCGCGTCCTGACCGCTAGACGAAGGGGCCGCAAGGCCTTGCCGGCTATCCCGATCCCGCCTCTGTGGCGGGATGGTGACCCCTACGGGAATCGAACCCGTGTTTCAGCCGTGAAAGGGCCGCGTCCTAACCGCTAGACGAAGGGGCCACAGTGGCTTGCGCCGTGTGCAGGCCGCGCATCTAGGCAAGGAACGCGAAGCGGTCAACCCACCAATCGCATAAAAGCCAAAGAAAATTATCGGTCTGCCCAGGCGGCGTCGTCGATATGCAATTCTGCCTGCGGACGGCTCGCCCAATCATCGGTTTTTGCCCGGCCGGCGAGCCAGAAACGACGGTCCTTTGCGCCGTGCAGCAGGGCTTGGCCCATGTCGCCTTGTGCTGCGCGAAACGCGATTGCCTTGAAACTTGCGCCATCGTTGCCGCGAACCACAAGCCGGACGTGGTCTGCGCCGACCACATCGGCCTTGATCAGGCGCACTGGCCCCACGACTACGCGCGGAGCCGGCCAGCCCATGCCGAAGGGGCCGGCGCTTTCCAGCGTTTCGACCAGAGCAGGTGTAAGGCCGCCCGGCGCCAGAGCGAGATCCAGCGCCAGCCGCTGACGGGCAAGCGCCGCGTGAACTTGCGCGCCGAGACGCTCGTCCAGCCAATCGCCCAGAGCGTCGAGCCTGCCCGGATCGATCGTCAGCCCCGCCGCCATGGCATGGCCTCCACCAGCGACCAGCAGCCCAGCCTCGCGCGCGGCAAGGATCGCAGCGCCCAGATCGACGCCGGGGATGGAGCGGGCAGAGCCTTTGCCGTGACCCTGTTCATCGGCGTCGAGAGCGATGACCAGCGTCGGCTTGCCGCTCTTTTCCTTGATCCGTCCGGCAACGATGCCGATCACGCCGGGGTGCCAGCCGTGGCCCGCGAGGACCAGAACCGCCCGGTTGTGCTGCCTGTCAAGTTGCGCTTCGGCGGATTCCTGCACCGCGGCTTCGATGGCGCGGCGTTCGTCGTTCAGCAGGGAAAGCTGTGCCGCAATCGTCCGGGCTTCCTCGGGATCTTCGGTGGTCAGCAGCCTGACCCCAAGCGT
>JBAYTM010000300.1:0-3904 GCA_041675685.1 Thiohalobacteraceae bacterium | reverse complement strand
GCTCCAAAGATTTGCAAAGATCAAACCGTCTTCAGGAGTGTTCCATGCACCATCACCGCTTTCTGGCCGCCATCTCGCTGGCCGCCGCCGCGCTTCCCGCCGGCGCGCAGGACGCCCGGCTCGGCGAAGTGACGGTGACGGGCACCCGCGAGGGGGAGCTGCTCAAGGAGACGCCGGCGTCGATCGGCATCATCGACGAGACGACCATCGAGCAGGACAACCCGACGCATCCGGCGCAGATCATGTCCCAGGTGCCCGGTGTGCGCGTCGGTGTCACCAACGGCGAAGGGCATACCACCAGCATCCGCCAGCCGCTCTCGACCGCGCCGGTCTACCTGTTCCTGGAAGACGGCATACCGACCCGTTCCACCGGATTTTTCAATCACAACGCGCTCTACGAGATCAACGTGCCGGGCGCGGGCGGTCTGGAAGTGGTGCGCGGGCCGGGCACGGCGCTGTACGGCTCCGACGCCATCGGCGGCGTCATCAATGTGCTGACACGCATGCCGCCGTTGGAACGCGAATTCGGGCTGACCGCGGAACTCGGCGGCCACGGCTGGTGGCGCCTGTTGCCGAGCGCCGGCGATACCGTTGGCGACGACGGTTGGCGCGCCGATCTGAACTTCACCCACACCGACGGTTGGCGCGACGCGACCGCCTATGACCGGCAGAGCGGCAACTTGCGCTGGGATCACGCCATCGGCGGTACCGCGCTGGTGAAGACCGTGTTCGCCTTTTCGCAGGTCGACCAGGAGACCGGCGCCAATGCCCCCTTGGTGCGTGCCGACTACAAGGACAATCCGAAGCGCAATTACCATGCGATCGCCTACCGCGAGGTCAGCGCCTATCGGCTGTCCAGCGCCTATGAGCACGAATCCGGCGACACCTTGTTGTCGGTGACGCCCTATGTGCGCCACAACCGCATGGAGCTGCTGCCCTCGTTTGCCTTGAGCTTCGATCCGACGCTGTATACGACCGAGAACCAGTCCTTCGGTCTGCTGACCAAGTGGCGCAAAGACCTGCCCTGGAAGCGCGCGCGGCTGATCGCCGGCCTGGACATCGATTACAGTCCCGGCGCCCGCGAAGAGAACAGCATCGACGTGACGGTGATCGGCACCGGGGCATCGCGCGTCTATACCGATTACAGTCTCGGCGCGCGGGTTTACGACTACGACGTCGACTTTCTCGGCACCTCGCCTTATCTGCACGGCGAGTTTTCGCCGACCGAACGCACGCGCGTCTCGGCCGGCCTGCGCTACGACCATCTGCGCTACGACTACGACAATCGGCTTGCAGACGGCGCCATCGGCGTCAGTCCCACGCGGTTCTATGGCCACGCCGCCGATGCCGAACGCAGCTACAGCCACCTGAGCCCGAAGCTCGGCATCACCTACGCCCTGCGCGAGGACACGCATCTGTTCGCTGCGTACAACCGCGCGTTCCGCGCACCCTCCGAGTCGCAACTGTTCCGCCCGTCGACCGGTACGACGGCCGCCCTGGCGCAGGCCAATGCGCAGTCGGCGCTGCGTCTGGAGCCAGTCAAGGCCGACCAGATCGAAGTCGGCATGCGCGGCAACCTGCACAGGTTCGACTACGAGCTGTCGGTGTACCAGCTCACCAAGAAAGACGACATCCTCAGCTATCGCGATCCGGTCACCAACGTCACCCAGTCGCTCAACGCCGGCGAGACCTCGCACCGCGGCGTCGAACTCGGACTTGGCCGCGCGCTCACCGACCAGTTTCGCGTTGACGTCGCCTTCAGCTATGCGGAGCACTTCTACGAGGAATGGGTGGTCTCCGGCAGCACCGATTACAGCGGCAACGAAATGGAGGCGGCACCGCGACGCATCGCGAATACGCGCCTGACCTGGTTGCCGGTCGAAGGCGCGCGCGTGCAGTTCGAGTGGCTGAACCTCGGCTCCTACTGGATGAATCAGGCCAACAGCGCGCGCTACAAGGGCCATGACGTCTACAACCTGCGCGGCAACTGGGCGATGACGTCAGGTCTATCGGTATATGCGAATCTGCACAATCTGCTTGACGACCGTTATGCAGAGAGCGCCTCGGTGAGTTCGGGCACGGAGGTCTTTTCGCCGGGCCTGCCGCGCACGCTCTATGTCGGCGTAGAGGCCAAATGGTGAGGCATCTGGTTGCTTGCTGGCTGTTGTTCTGGCTGGCGATTGCCGGCGCGCAGGCGGCGCACGACCACGGCGGCGCGATGGCCGCACGCCCGCAGCTCGCGGTCACGACCGCCTTCGACGCGCAAGGCCGCTTGTGGCTGGCGCGGGTCGCCGACGGTCATCTGTTGATCAGCCGGTCCGAGGATCGGGGCGAGCGTTTCGGCGCGGCGGTGAAGGTCAACGCGGTGCCGGAGCCGATTGCGGCGGACGGCGAGAACCGGCCGAAGCTGGCGTTCGGAACCCAAGGCGAGCTGTTCGTGTCCTGGACCCGCACGCTCGAGGACGCAAAGTACGCCGGACATATCCGCTTTGCACGCTCGCTCGACGACGGCAGGACCTTCTCGACGCCGATCACCGTCAACACGGATCGCGCACCCATCAGCCACCGCTTCGACAGCCTGCTGGTCGACGGCGAGGGTCGCCTGCATCTGGTCTGGCTGGATCGGCGCGATTCCGCGGCGGCGCGTGCCGAGCAAAAAGAGTTTCCAGGTATTTCGCTGTATCAGGTGGTCTCCGAGGACGGCGGCGCCAGCTTCAGTCCGGACCGCAAGCTGGTCGATCACAGCTGCGAATGCTGCCGTATCGCGATGGCCCTCGATACGGATGGCGTGCCGGTGATCGCCTGGCGGCATGTCTACGGCGCCAACGTCCGCGATCATGCCGTGTTGCGGCTCGACGGCCGTTCGCAGCCGCAGCGGGTCAGCGAGGACGACTGGGCGATCGACGCCTGTCCGCACCACGGCCCGAGCCTCACGATCGACGCACAAGGCGACTATCACATCGCCTGGTTCACCGGCGGCGCCGCGCGCCAGGGGCTGTTCTATGCGCGCAGCGACGATCAGGGACGCAGCTTCAGCGCACCGCTCGGTTTCGGCGATCCCGATCGTCAGCCGGCGCATCCCGCCATTCTCAGTCACGACGGGACACTCTATCTTGCCTGGAAGGAATTCGACGGCGAACGTTCCCAGGTGCGTCTGATGCATTCCGGCGACGGCGGTAAGCAATGGAGTCCGGTGCGGACTGTCGCCGCGGTGACCGGCGCGTCGGATCACCCCATGCTGGTCGCGAACGGCGAAGCCGTCTGGTTGTCCTGGAACTCCGCTCAACGCGGTGCGCAACTGCTGCCATTGGAGTCAGTACGATGAGAATGCTGCTTGCCATCCTGTTATTCGCATCGCTCGGCGCTGTGCAGGCCCAGGGGCAGAGCCAGGATCAGTATCAGGACATCAGGCCCTTTCAGCCCGGCAGTCTGGACGATATCCGCGCCGCGCGCAGCGACCGCGCCTTTCTACTCGGCTTCTGGTCACTCGACTGCGCCTATTGTCCCGAGGAAATGGCGATGCTTGCCGACATCGCACAGCAGCATCCGGAGCTCGATATCGTCCTGGTCGCGACCGACAGTCCGCAGGACAGCGCCCAAGTGGCGGCGCGCCTGAAGGACTTGGGTCTGAGCGCGACCGAGGCTTGGTTGTTCGGCGATGCGGCGCCCGAACGGTTGCGCTTCGAGATCGACCGGCGCTGGTACGGCGAGCTGCCGCGCACCTATCTCTTCGACGCCGCGCACAATGCGACCGCCAAGAGCGGCATGCTCGAGCGCGCCGCACTCGAACAGTGGATCGAGGACCATGTACAGCGCAACTGAGCCGATGCCCTGGCCGCTGTTCCGGCCCGCGCGGGTGCAGCACCCGCGCAGCGACCGTTGGCGCTGGGCGTTGGTGGTGTTG
>JBAYTM010000299.1:0-3933 GCA_041675685.1 Thiohalobacteraceae bacterium | reverse complement strand
CCTTCGGCGCGCGCTACCGCATCGTCGATTTCGTTCTCAGCAATCTCATCAACTCCGGCATCCGCGCCGTCTACCTGCTGGTGCAGTACAAGGCGCAATCGCTGATCGAACATATCCGCAAGGCCTGGGAGATCTCGCCGCTGCTGCCCGATCAGTTCGTCACCGTGGTGCCGCCGCAAATGGACGAGAATACCCGCGCCTTTCAAGGCACCTCGGACGCGGTGTACCA
The DNA here is from genome assembly GCA_041675685.1 of Thiohalobacteraceae bacterium. GTDB lineage: Bacteria > Pseudomonadota > Gammaproteobacteria > Thiohalobacterales > Thiohalobacteraceae > JAHJQQ01. The sequence goes on along the minus strand of JBAYTM010000299.1, from coordinate 3,704 downwards.
GAGCCTGCGGTTGATCAAGTTGCACCGCCCCGACCTGGTGGTGGTATTCGGCGCCGACCATATCTACCGGATGGACGTGCGCCAGATGGTCTGGTTTCATCGCGAACACCGGGCCGATGTGACGGTCTCCGCCTTGCCGGTCGCGCTGGCCGACGCCTCGAACTTCGGGGTGATCGCCGCCGACGGCGAGGGTCGCATCCAGGGCTTTCAGGAAAAGCCGGCGCAGCCGCAGCCGATGCCTGGCGATCCGACGCGCGCCTACGCCTCGATGGGCAACTATGTCTTCGACACCGGCGTGCTGGTCCAGGCGCTGCTCGAGGCGCACGAACGTGGCGAAACCGACTTCGGGACCCACGTTTTGCCGCGCCTGCTGCATTCGCACCGGCTGTTCGCCTACGACTTCATGACCAACGACGTGCCCGGACTCAAGCCGTATGAAGAACGCGGCTACTGGCGCGACGTCGGCACCATCGATGCCTACTTCGAATCGCACAAGGACGTGCTCGGCGAAGATCCACGCTTCGACGCCTTCAATCCGCAGTGGCCGATCTTCTCGAGCAACTACCAGGGGCCGGTTGCGCGCATTCTGGGCGGGGACATCGACAACTGTCTGTTCGGCGCGGCCAGCATGGTGTGCCGCGGTGCGCGGGTGCGCAACAGCATCGTCCGTCGCGAGGCGGTCGTCGAAGCGGGCGCCGAGGTGGAGGACTGCATCGTCATGGATTACGCGCGTATCGGCGCGGGGTCCAGGCTGCGCGGGGTGATCATCGATCGGCACAATCATATTGCGCCCGGGACCCGGATCGGCCACGACCTTGACGCCGACCGACGGCTATATCATCTGACGCCCGGGGGCGTGGTGGTGGTCCCGCGCGGCGGGGATGATTACTACGCCCGCAACTCGCGTGGCAAGGGCCCAGGCTATGCGGAATGAGCCGTGGCAGATCGCCGTGAGCGGGCGGTATACGCGGTCGTCAGTTCAGGTCCAACGCATACTGACGCAGCAGCTCGAGCGGCACGATCTCCAGTGCGCGCCGGTGGGTGCAGGTGAGCCGCACCTTCGGGGCGCGCGCGTGCTCCTGCGCTTCGAGCCAGCGTGCTGCACACAGGCACCAGCGGTCCCCGGGCTTGAGGCCGGGAAATCCGAATTCCGGCATGGGCGTCGACAGATCGTTGCCGCGAAAGCGCGAGAACTCCAAAAACTCCTGCGTCGCTTCGATGCACACCGTGTGCGAGCCGAGATCCTGTGCACAGGTGTTGCAATGACCGTCGCGAAAAAAACCGGTCCGCGGGCGTTCGCTGCAGGGCAGCAGCGCCTCGCCGAGGACGTTCAGGGATTCGTCCATGTCGATGTCTGATTCGGGCACTTGATTCACCATTTGAAACGATATTGATCAGTTGCGGCCGCGAGGTCGGTCTTCAGCGGGCCGCCATGAATCCGCAGACCAACGCGCTCAGGCGCGCGGGCGTCGGAACTGCGTGCCGCCGCAGTTCGCGCAGGCCGAAATCATCGCGGTGGCATAAAAATGCGCCGGCTCGCCGCAGTCCAGGCACTCCAGAACGCCGGCGCCGGTTATCTCGCCCGCGTGATAGGTGTGGTGACTGCCGATCGAACGCTCGAAGGCCGCCAGTTCGAGCTTGGTACGGTCGGCGACGCTGAGCAGCGCGTCCAGCAGGCGCTCCTCGACCTGATTGACGTCGAACTTCAGCCAGTCCGCAAATTCGCGGCCGCTGTCGCCCAGATACAGGGTCGCCTCTTCGATGTCCCGTTTGATCCAGCCGCCGATCTTCTCGGCCTCTTCGCGACTCAGTTCGCCCAGCTCGACCGCCTTGTTGCCGGCGTGCTTGATGCCCTCGTCGAGGGTCGGGCCGGGCGCCTCGTCACCGCGCTCCATGCGTTCACGGAGGCGCTCCATCATCCGATTGTAGGCGGCGGCCAGGCGTTCGGTGGTGGAAGGGTGTTGCTCGGTCATAAGATCACCTGATGCGGGCGGACACGGGAGGAATTCGCATGCTTACCGATAGTGTGGTCCATCCGGACGGCAAGGGGAAGCCGCCCCGCCGATTGTGGCCCGCTTGCCAGCTACTGTATCCTTCGCCGCTTGAAGTCAGCCACTTGAAGTGATCCGGATGGAAGAGTTTTTTCAGCCCGAGGCCGTCGAGCGCGAGGCGCAGGCATACTGGGAGACGCACCAGACTTTCCGCGCCGTCGAAGATCCCGCCCGGGAAAAATATTACTGCCTGGCGATGTTCCCCTATCCGAGCGGCCGGCTGCACATGGGCCACGTCCGCAATTACACCATCGGCGACGTGATCGCGCGCTTCCAGCGCATGCAGGGCAAGAACGTGTTGCAGCCGATGGGCTGGGACGCCTTCGGTCTGCCGGCGGAGAATGCCGCCATCAAGCACCAGGTTCCGCCGGCCAAGTGGACCTACGAAAATATCCGTTACATGCGCGACCAGCTGAAGCGCCTCGGTTTCGGCTACGACTGGCAGCGGGAACTCGCCACCTGCCGCCCGGAATACTATCGCTGGGAGCAATGGCTGTTCACCCGGCTGATGGAGAAAGGCCTGGTCTACAAAAAGACCGCCGCGGTGAACTGGTGCCCGCACGATCTCACCGTGCTCGCCAACGAACAGGTGATCGACGGCTGCTGCTGGCGCTGCGACACGCCGGTCGAGCGCAAAGAGATCCCGCAGTGGTTCATGAAGATCACCCAATACGCCGATGAACTGCTCGCCGATCTCGACCGGCTCGACGGCTGGCCGGACGCGGTGCGCACCATGCAGCGCAATTGGATCGGCCGCTCGGAAGGTCTCGAACTGGAATTCGGCATCGAAGGTCGCGACGAACGGCTCACCGTGTATACGACGCGCCCGGATACGCTCATGGGTGTCACCTATGTCGCCGTTGCCGCCGAACACCCGCTCGCGCTCGAGGCGGCGACGCACAATGCCGCGCTCGCGGGCTTCATCGACGAATGCCGCCACGCCGCCGTCAACGAGGCCGCCATGGAGACCATGGAAAAGCGCGGCATGGCGACCGGATTGAACGCGCTGCATCCGATCACCGGCGAGCCGGTGCCGATCTGGGTCGCGAATTTCGTGTTGATGAGCTACGGCACGGGCGCGGTGATGTCGGTGCCCGCGCACGATCAGCGCGATTACGAATTCGCCGAAAGGTACGGGCTGACTATCAAACAGGTGGTTTACCCGGCCGACGATTCGCCCTCCAGTGTCGCCGGGGAAGCCTACACCGAGAAAGGCGTGCTGAAGAATTCGGGACCGTTCAACGACCTCGACTTTGCGGGCGCCTTGGAGGCGATCGCGCAGCATGTCGAACGGCAGGGCCGCGGCCGGCGCCGGGTAAACTTCCGCTTGCGCGATTGGGGCGTCTCCCGACAGCGCTATTGGGGCGCACCGATCCCGGTCATCAACTGTGCGGACTGCGGCGCCGTTCCGGTTCCGGAGGACCGCCTGCCGGTGGTGCTGCCCGAGGACGTCGCCTTCGACGCGGTCGGCTCGCCGCTCAAGAAGATGCCCGAGTGGTATCGGACCCAGTGTCCGAAGTGCGGCGGCGCGGCGGAACGCGAGACCGACACCTTCGATACCTTCATGGAGTCGTCCTGGTACTACGCGCGTTTCGCCAGTCGCGACAACGGCACGGCGATGCTCGACGCGCGCGCCGACTATTGGCTGCCGGT
>JBAYTM010000298.1:0-3954 GCA_041675685.1 Thiohalobacteraceae bacterium | reverse complement strand
GAAAATCCGCATACTTTGGCAGGAAGTGCGAAGACAGCGAGGCATCTGCGATGAACGAGTCAGGCACCTTTATCGGTAGAGGGATTCGACGTTTCGGGATGCGGGTCGCGACGATAATGTTCGTCCTGGCATCCGCCATTGCGGCGGAGGAGACCCCGGTTGGCGAGAAGCCGATGGGTTGGGTCGAACGCGCGCTGTTCACCTCTGGGGTCGCGGACAGGGAACCGGTGGACGCGATAGCCCTCGTGGAGGGCGCTTCGCGGGAAGTCTATTTCTTTACCGAACTGAAGCAGCTTAGCGGACGCACGGTGACGCATCGCTGGGAATATGCCGGTGAGGTGGTTTCCGAAATGCCGTTCGAGGTCGGCGGGCCCCGCTGGCGGGTTTTCTCCAAGAAAGCGTTAGCGCCGGAGCAGGCGGGCAAATGGTCGGTGCTGGTGGTCGACGAGTCCGGGTGGGTACTGCACGCCGAGATGTTCGAATACCGACCTTAGGACCGCGATGCGGGCAATGCTCGATCAGCTGCGTGGCTCTTTGTTCTTCTGACTGGCGATCTGTCGCGCCAAGCGTTGTTCCGCGGCGGAACGGACCTGCTCCTCCTGCAGTCGGTCCGGTGTGTTGGCGGATGAAATCGGGGCCGCCCGAGAGCCTGTCGAACCGGCTGCAATGGAGCTGCCGCCTGCGCGGGACAGGCTCGCCGCGCCTACCAAGCCGGACCAAGTATCGCGCAGCTTCGTGAAGGCTTCCGCCGTTCCGTCTCGAACGGCCGCGGAGGCCGAGTTATCGGCGAGCGCGACATAGGCGCCGATGGCCCCGGCGGCAATGCCAAGACCCACCATCAGGCCGAATACCAGTAGACGCGGGGAAGGTCCGGCGGGCGCCTTTACGCGGGCTGTCGGCTTGTAACCCTTCCCGATCGCCTGCGATCCGCGCGATGCAGTGTCCTGCAGTTGCAAGGCAGGCTGTGCGGCGTCGCCCTGGGCGAAGCGCGCGGTGCTATGTCCCAGCAATACCGCCAATTCGAAATCATCGCGTTTGGTCGTCGGTGCCGCCGGGGTCCGCAGGGCCGGTCCGAGCTGGGCACGCAGCTCGGCGATTTCCTGCTGCGTCTTGTGCAGCATGCGTTCCGCGGCAGCGATACGGTCGCGGGCGATATGGTGGGTGGAGCCATTTCGGGTAAGCTCCGCGGCCGCCTGATCCCTGACCTTGCGCGCCGTGTCCGCCAGATGCTGGAGTTCTCTGAGGCGCGCCTCGCCACTCAGGGCACTACCGGCCAATGGGCGACTCTCGTTTCCAGCCTCAGGGGCTGCCAGGATTGGATATTTTTTCGCGTGCATGTCCGCTTGCCTCGTGGGAAATTCCTGCGTTGCCGAACCGCCGGAAGGATATCCAGCGTGGCCCGTAGGCTTAGCGACCCGACCAAGAAGGGGTTTAAACCCCGTGCGGAAATTTGACGAATCCGTCACAAGACCCCAGTATGCCCGCGTCGTTTAGGGCATAACTCGAGGAACTCCAGGCATGGCTTCAGACGTGAACGAACTGACCGTCAACTACGAAGAGGACGGGATGCTGGTCGTCAAGGAACTGGACAAAAAGATCCTCACCAAGGGCGCGTGGTCCACCGTGATCTACCGTTACCAGGACTGGGACAAAAGTAAAAATGACTACGGCCCGGACCGTTTTACAATCCGCCGCTACCAGAAGCGCAACGGCGAATACATGCAGAAGTCCAAGTTCAATATTTCCAGCAAAGACCAGGCGCAGAGCCTGATCGAGGCTTTGCAGGGGTGGATTTCGGACTGAGGTTGTACCGGGTCCGGCGCTGCCGGAGCCGGCGGGCGTTGGCCTGGAATATGCTTTCTCCGTCTGGTGTGGACGTCGCGCGTCGGAGTGAGGAGGCATGCGGAGTTATATAAGACATCCCGCGGATATCCCGATCGAGTTCCGTCCGGAGCCCGTCGCCCCTCCCGAACGGCGCCGATTGTGTGACGTCAGCTGCGGCGGGTTGTCGTTCACGTCCGAGACCCCGATCGAGCCTGACTCGCTGATCACCGTGCGGATCCCCTGCGTGAAGCCTGCCTTTGAAGTGCGTTGCCGCGTCGGATGGTGTCGCCGGCAACAGGGGCAATATCTGATCGGCGTCGAGTTCCTGCGCCGCCAGGACGAATACCAGGCGCGCATGGTCGAACAGATCTGCCATATCGAACACTACAAGCGGGAAGTGCTGGAGCGGGAAGGCCGGGTGCTGACGGGCGAGCAGGCCGCGCGCGAATGGATCCGGAAATATGCCAAGGATTTTCCGGAACTCAGCGAGCCTGCCGTGGCCAACTCGCGTTAGCAGCCCGTTAATCCTCGCCTTGCAGATGCGCCAACCAGTCGCGCGCCAGGTCCGGACTGACTGCCGCGACGACCGGGCGCGGCGCGAGGCCGCGCCGGAACACCGGGTCACCATGGATGTCGGAACTGGCGCCGCCGGCCTCGCCCAGCAGTAGACAGCCCGCCGCAAGATCCCAGAGTTTTTGTCCACCGTGCAGATAGACATGGCCGCGGCCCGCGGCCAGCCAGGCCCATTCCAGCGCGCAGGCACCGAAGTTGCGCTGGGAGTGATAGGGCGGTCGTTCTATGAGCCGGGCACGCAAATCCGGCGTCAGGCGTTTGAGATCGATCAGGGCAACGGCGTCGTGCAATGCCGGCGTCACCGATCCGGTATGGAGAAGGTTGCCATTGAGTTCGGCGCCGAGGTTGCGGCTCGCGGTAAAGCATTCGTCCCGCACCGGATCATAGACAATACCGAATTCCACCCGGGCGCCCGACAGCAACGCCAGCGACACGCAGAAGAAGGGAATCCCGGCCGCGAAATTGCTGGTGCCGTCCAGAGGATCGAGACACCACAGCGGTCGTGACGTGTCGCGCAATAAGGCCTCCTGCACGACCGGATCCATTTCTTCGCTGAGGAAGGCGGTCTCCGGCGCATGCAGGGCCAATTCGGTCCGCAGGCGCGCGTCGACCGCGAGGTCCGCCTCGGTGAGCAGACTGCCGTCGGTTTTCCGCTGGTGAGCGACGCGTCTGAAACGGGGCAGCAGCTCTTCCCGGGCCACGGTGCGCACGATGGCCGCCAGTTCCCGTATCTCGGCGGGCCCCATCAGGACGAACAGCTCAGAGCCAGGGTGCGTCCCCAGTCAGGCGGAGCCTCGGCGAGATCGTCGTTGTCCGGATGCTCCGCGAACGGGTCCTGCAAAACGCGCAGCAGGCGATCGATTCCGGAATAGTCGCGGTCCCGGGCAAGCTCGATTGCTGTTTGCGCCAGATAGTTGCGCAACACGTATTTCGGATTGACGCGGTTCATGCGGGCACGTCGGACGGCGTCGTCGCTGCGCTCTTCGCGGAGTCGCACCCCATAGTCGCCGGCCCATGCGTCGAAGCGGCCGCGCTCGGTAAACTGATCCCGTATGCGAGTGTTATGCGCGCCGGGCGCACTGTCGAAGTCGGCCAGCAGGCGCCATGTACGCGTGTAATCGCAGCGTTCCTCGGCCATCAGGTCGAGCAGGCGTTGCGCGAGCGCGAGATCGTCCGGCCGCGGTTCGCATAAGCCAAGCTTGGCGCTCAGTCCATGGTTGTAGCGGTCCTGAAAGGCTTGCCGGTATAGCTCGAATTGCGCCGTCGCCTGCTCTGCCGCGACCTCGGGTCGTTCATCGAACAGCGGCAGCAACGCCTGTCCCAGGCAGCTCAGGTTCCATAGACCGATATCCGGCTGCCGATCGAAGGCATAACGGCCATGATGGTCGGAATGGTTGCAAACGAAGCCGGGGTCGTAATCCTCGATAAAACTGAAGGGTCCGTAATCCAGCGTAAGCCCTAGGATGGACATGTTGTCCGTATTCATGACGCCGTGCGCGAAGCCGACCAGTTGCCAATCGGCGATCAGCTGGGCGGTGCGTATCACTACCGCGCGAT
>JBAYTM010000297.1:0-3958 GCA_041675685.1 Thiohalobacteraceae bacterium | reverse complement strand
GGCGGTAGCTCTGTAGCGAATTTTCGAGACTGGTGCACAGGATTTCCTCGGTTTGATTTCGCATCACGGTGTAGACGGAGCCGCCCGTCGCCACCGTCAAGACCGTAAGAATCAGGCCTCCGATGATGCCGACCCTGCGGTCTTGGTGCTGCTGTTCCAAGCGCGTTCCCCATCCCTGCTGGAGTGCATCGTCCCACGCTGACGGGTTGAGGCCGACATGCGTGGCTCGCGTCGTCCGACACAGCTCGATTGACCGAACTCTAGCAGAAATGCCCGCATTAATCGGCCGGATTCTCTCGGGCCAGTCAGAACGTTGTAAGCTTTACAACGACGGTCTCCCGCGATCGCTGTGCATTGACCGCGCTCGGGTAGGGCGCTAGATTGACCCGCCATACTAAGATGTTTTGTCGCTGCGCCGTTGAGCGCGACCGCAGGTCAAATCGATGGAATCAGGCGCGAGCCGCGCGGGGGCGGGGATAAGATGAGTGACTTTCGTGAGGCGTCGTGCGCGATGCGCGTGCGGCGTGGAGCGGTATGCCGGGATAAACGCCCTCGGCATGTAGCCGCAGCGGCTCTCGCCATTACGCCCTTGACGCTGCTCGGCGCGTTGCTCCAGCTAACCAGCGCCGCGGTATATTCGGCCGCCCGTCCTCCCGCGTACCTTGTCGACCTGACGCTCGAACAGCTCAGTGAAATCGTGGTGACGTCAGTGTCGCGGCGCGAAGAAAGCGTCGCCGATGCAGCGGCCGCGGTATTCGTAATTACCTCGGAAGACATCCGCCGCTCCGGTGCGACCACGCTCCCTGAGGTCCTGCGCCTCGCCCCGAACCTCGACGTCGCCCGCGCGGACGCAAACCAGTACGTCGTCTCCGCGCGCGGCTTCAATAACATTCTCGCCGACAAGCTCCTGGTCATGATCGATGGACGGACCCTGTATACGCCGCTGTTTTCCGGCGTATGGTGGGAAGCGCAATCCGTCATGCTCGAAGATATCGATCGCATCGAGGTGGTCAGCGGTCCCGGCGGGACGGCCTGGGGCACCAATGCGGTGAACGGCGTAATAAACGTCGTGACCCGCGCCGCCTCGGCGAGCCAGGGATTGCTCATCAGCGCAGGCGCCGGCAACCGCGAGCGTGGCGCCGCCGTGCGGCAGGGCGGCGAACTTACCAACGGCGGTCATTACCGCGTCTACGGCAGCTACCGCAACAACTCCCATACCGAGCGCGCCGACGGTTCCAATGTGTACGACGGTGCGAATCACCGCCAGGCGGGTTTCCGCGCCGATTGGGGCACTGGCGCGGATGCGTTCACCTTGCAGGGCGACGCCTATACCGCCGACATCAAGCAAGCGATCAATGACGTACCGGACGCGCGCGAGATAAGCGGCGCCAACCTTCTGGCGCGTTGGACACGCGATCTCGGTCACGGGAACGATCTGAACCTCCAGCTATATTACGACCGCAGCACCCGGGACCAGCCCGGCATCCTGGACAAGGTTCTGGATATCTGGGACCTCAGCTTTCACCACGGCATGCGCCGGCGCGCGGGCCACTACATCGTCTGGGGCGGCGGTTACCGGTACGCGCGCGATGACGTCGACAAAGGACCCTTCGCCGGCGTACTCCCTCCGGAGCGGACGCTGCGCTGGTCGAACCTTTTCATACAGGACAAGATCAGCCTGCGCGACGACCTCGATCTGACCGCGGGGGTCAGAATGGAACTCAACGACTATACCGGGACCGAATGGATGCCGAACGTCCGCCTCGCGTGGCGCGTCGCCGCCGATCAGATGCTGTGGGCCTCGGTTGCCCGCGCCGTGCGCGCGCCGTCGCGTGTGGATCGGGAATATTTTGCCCCGCCGACGCCGCCGCACAGGGTTATCGGCGACGACGATTTTCAGTCCGAGGTCGCGAATGTCGCCGAGCTGGGATACCGCGCCCAGCCGACCGCCGCCCTGTCCTATTCGGTGACGCTGTTTCACAGTGAGTACGATCGGCTCCGCAGCTTTGGTCCGACGTCTGTTGCCGGCCAGCAAAAAATCGGTAATCAGGCCGAGGCGACCACCCAGGGCATCGAGGCCTGGGGCAGCTACCGTGTCAGCCGCGATTGGCGCCTGAGCGGCGGCTGGGTGGCTTTGACCGACGAGGTGCGGGTGGAGCCGGGCAGTGTGAACGGCAGCCAAGCGAACGACCCGAGCCACTGGTGGTCGCTGCGCTCCACGCTGGACATCACCCCGCGGCATCAATTCGATGTCGCCATACGCCGGATCGGAGCGCGCCCCGATCCCGACGTTCCCGCCTACACAGCGGTCGATGCACGGCTCGCCTGGCAGCCCGAACCCGGTCTGGACTTGTCGCTCAGTGTGCGCAATCTGTTCGACCCAGGGCATCCCGAATGGGGCGATGCCCTGTCTCGGGCCGAGCATGAGCGCAGCCTTTATCTCAAGGCCGTGTGGCAATTGTGATCGCGCCGCTGATCGAGGCTGGCCCGGAACCTCGCTCGCGCATGAAGCAGGGGGCAGTCACCTGCCTTGTGACCGTTCTGCTCGTGTTCGGTACGGCGACGGCGGCATCCTGGGGCGAGATCGACCCCGACCTGGAGCGCAGCGTCAAGGCCGCCTTCCTCTATAAGTTTCTCGGCTTCGTGGAATGGCCGGCTGGCTTGATGCGGGCCACGGAAGGGCCCGTGATCATCGGTGTCGTTGGCGCCGATGAGATCGTCGCAGAGCTGGAGCAAATCCTGCCCGGGCGCCACATCGACGACAGACCGGTGGCCGTCCGAAAAGTACAGCCCTCCGACTCGCTCGTCGACGTCCACCTGCTGTTCGTCGGTCGTGCCGGCGAGCGGATGTTGCCCGGATTGGCGCGCGAGGCGCATCGGCAATCGGTCCTGACGGTCTGCGAGTCGTCGCGCGCCGTAAAGAGCCGCTGTGCCATCAACTTCGTCATCCTCGACGGTCGCGTGCGTTTCGAGGTCTCGCAGGAGGCCGCCGAGCGGAGCGGGCTGAGGCTGAGTTCCCGGTTGATGGCCGTGGCGCTGAACGCGGAAACCTCGAGACCCTGATGCGGCGCATCATCGCCAACTCGGTGCGCCTGAAACTCATTCTCGTGGTGATGGCGACCACCTTCGCCGCACTGTCGGTGGCCGCGGCCGCCATGGTCGTCTACGACCTGCGCAACTACCGCGAGTCCTGGGTGAACGACCTGACCACGCAGGCCGATATCCTCGCCCACGCGACCGCGCCGGCGCTCGCCTTCGACGATCACCGCACCGCGTACACCAATCTTGCGATGTTGAAGCTGCGCCGGCACGTGCTTGCCGCGGCGCTTTATACGCCGTCCGGCATGCTGTTCGCTTCCTATTCGCAGGGCGACGACCCCAGTGTCCGCTTTCCGGTCACCCCCGGGGGCGATGGCTACCAGATCCAGGGCAAGGACCTGGAGCTGTTCCATCGCGTGGTCGAGAACAACGAGCACCTGGGCACGGTGTATTTGCGCGCGCGGTACGAACTCAACGAACGGTTGCGCGACTATCTCGGCATCCTGGGCGCGGTAATGATCATCAGTCTGGCGGTCGCCGGAGCGATCGCGACCTGGTTGCAGATGGCCTTCACGACACCCATCCTCAGCGTCGCAGCGGCGGCGCGCAAGGTCGTCGAACGACGCGATTATTCGCAGCGCGTGCCGAAGACGACCAACGACGAGGTGGGCTATCTGGTCGAGGCGTTCAACGGCATGCTGGCCGAAATCGGACGACGGGCACAGGCGCTCGAACAATCCAACCGCAGTCTGCAATACGAGATGACCGAACGCCGCAATGCCGAACAGGCGCTGCTCGCGGCGGACCGGCGCAAGGACGAGTTTCTCGCAACCCTGGCGCACGAACTGCGTAATCCGCTCGCGCCGCTCAGCAATGCGCTGCAGATCCTGCGCCTGGCCGAAAAGGACACCGAGCTGGC
>JBAYTM010000296.1:0-3968 GCA_041675685.1 Thiohalobacteraceae bacterium | reverse complement strand
TGCGCTGATGCAGGACTGGATTGCGCGCATGAAGGAGGCGCCGCGCGGACCCTTCGAGCGCATCCGTTGGTTCTGCAACGACGGTACCGTGCTGCCGCCGGGCGAAGGCGCCTGCCGCGAGCACGGCGGCGGCGTGCAGCATGGCGAGTGGAACACGCGCACGCTGGCGATCCGCAAGCAGGGTTATCTGGTCGCGACGCTGCTGGCGGATCTGAAGACGCTGGATTTCGTCGGCCCGGCGCCGCACCTCGACGAGCTGCGACAACTTTTGCTGGAACAGTTTCTGATTCAGAACGACGACGGTTGGGTGTTCCGGCAGGCGCGTTTCTATCGCGGCGCCTTGCAGGTGGAAGACGAGCGCGCCGGTGCGCGGCAGTTGCTGTTGGCGATGGTCGAGGACCCGGACTGGCGCGATCCGACGCGATTCCTGTTGCTGCGTGAGGCGGCGCGGCTGTTGCCGATCAGCGCGGAGCCGCCGGCCGCGGCGGTGGTGCGTACGCTCGCCATCGAGATTGCCGATCAGGACCCGGCCTTTCAGACGCTGCGTGTGAAGATTCACGGTCTGCCCGATGCCAAGGACCCGCAACGTGTGCGCGACCATGTGCGGAAGCGCGGCCTGCCCGAGCTGGCGGAACAGTACGAACAACTCGCCACCCAACTGGATGCGCTGTATGCACCGCAGACGGCAATTCGTCAGATCGAACAGCTTATCAACGAAAGCGGCAGCAAGATTTTAAAGGCGACACTGCGCGAGGTCATCGCCAAGCTGCGCGCGGCGCCGAACTTACAGACACGTCTGCGCGTCGCGGCCGAATATGGCATACAGCTGCGCGGGCTCATCCGCGAATCGGCCCAGTTCAGCCCGCCCAATCGCGTGCGCCTGCTGCAGGCCAGTCTCGCGTTGGAACAGGAGATCTATGCAGTCGGCAACCAGCTGCTCGAGAAGGCGGCAGATGCGGATCGGGCGACGCGGCTGGAGTGGTTGCGCAGTTTCGGCATGACATTGGTCGCCGGCGGCTTTCTGTCCGAACGTCAGTGGATCTATTTGGATCAGCGCCTCGACGGGCTGGTGACGAGCGCGGCGCTCAACACCGAAGACTACTACAACGGGTTGCGGTATCTGGCGCGGGTGTCGCAGTGGTCGCAGCGCGCGCTGGAATTCCAGTTCGGGTCGACCGTGGAACGCTGGCTCGACATCACGCCGCAGGCCGCGCATTTCGTCCCCGACCGGCTACGCGGCAGCCCGTTGCTCGCCTATACGCGCACGCTGGATGTGCTGTTGCAGGACGCCAATCGACTGGTCGGTGTGAAGCAATACCTGTTCGATCAGGAGATTCACGGCGGTCTGCGTGCGCTCAATCCGGGCCTCAGGCGTGGCGTGTTGCTCGCGGCGCCGGCCGCAGGCGAGGGTTTTCGCAAGGACGGCATCTATCTGCTGCCGTCGACGACGCCCGAGCTGCCGCCGGTCGCGGGCATTCTGACCCAGGGCGAAGGCAGTTCGCTGTCGCACGTGCAACTGCTGGCGCGCAATCTCGGCATTCCAAACGTCGTCGTCGACGACGCGCTGATCCTGCCGCTCAGTGCGCATTTCGGCAAACGCGTCGTGCTCGCCGTCAGCCCGCGCGGCACGGTGCAGATCGCCGCCGACGGTCCGCAATGGGATGTGATCTTTGGTCGCGAGGCCCTGGCGCCGGACGTGGTGCTGGAGCCCGATTTGGAAAAACTCGATCTCGAGCACAGGGATTTGTTGTCCCTGGGCGATATCGGCGCCGAAGACTCGGGACGCAAGGTCGGACCCAAGGCCGCCAATCTCGGCGAGCTGAATCGGCACTACCCGCAGACGGTGAACCCGGGCGTCGTGATTCCATTCGGGGTGTTTCGTGCGTTGCTGGAACAGCCGATCATGCCCGATGGCCCGACCGCCTTCGATTGGCTGCGCGGTGAGTATGCGCACCTGCATGGGATTGCGGACGACCATCAACGCCAGACCGAGACGCGTCAATTCCTGGAACGCCTGCGCAACTGGATCGGACTCGCCGAGCCGGGCGAAACGTTCCGCGCTGAACTGCGTACGGCGATGCAGGCGGCCTTCGGCACGGCGGACGAGGTCGGCGTGTTCGTGCGCAGCGATACCAATGTCGAGGATTTGCCCGGCTTCTCGGGCGCCGGTCTGAATCTGACGTTGCCCAATGTGGTCGGCTTCGATGCGATCGTCGACGCGGTCCAACAGGTCTGGGCCTCGCCCTTCACCGAACGCGCCTACGCCTGGCGGCAGGCGCACATGCGCACACCGGAGCACGTCTATCCGGCGGTGCTGTTGCTGAAGACCTTCGACTCCGAAAAGTCCGGCGTCATGGTCACCGCCGACCTCGAAACCGGCGATCGGCATAGTCTGTCCATTGCCGTGAGCGAAGGCGTCGGCGGCGCGGTGGAAGGTCAGGCGGCCGAGGAACTGCGCGTACAGCGCACGACGGGCGAGGTGCGTCTGCTGGCCCAGGCCACCGCCCCGCTGCGCTCGGAACCGGCGCCGGAGGGCGGTATGCTCAAGGTCCCGGCGAGCGGACGGGATCAGGTGTTGAGTGCCAACGAGATCGCGCAGTTGCGCCGCCTCGCCGACGACGTCGAACGGCGCTTCCCGATGCCCGTCGGCGGCGACGGCCTCCCCGCCCCCGCCGACATCGAATTCGGCTTCCGCGACGGCAAACTTGCGCTGTTCCAGATCCGGCCCTTCGTCGAAAGCCTGCGCGCGCGGCGCAGCCAATATCTGATCGAGATGGATGCGGACAGCCGCGGCAGCGCGGACGATCTGGTGGATCTGCAGCAAGTGCCTGGTGCGACGGATTGAACCACCAAGGCGTCAAGACGGCTTATTGAACCGCCAAGGGATGGAGAAAAGACTTTCTTGGAACCGCCAAGGCGCCAAGACGCCAAGAGTGATTCATGAAAAAAACGGCTGGGATACGACCGGCGGTATGAGTTTCACAGCTGTGCACCGGGAAGATTGTCACGGCGCTGCGGGCTGCCCATGAGGGTGTTTGGGTTGAACCGCCAAGACGCCAAGACGCCAAGAGTGATCTATGGAAAAAACGGCTGACATACGACCGGCGGTATGGATTCGCGGCTGTACACCCGAAAGCTCGCCGCGGCGCTGCGGGCTCCCCATCACGGCGTATAGTGACCCCCAGCGGCTTTCACTTTAAATAAGATTTTCTTGGCGCCTTGGCGATTCAATCAGCTTTCTTGGCGTCTTGGCGCCTTGGCGGTTCAATAAGCCTTCTTGGCACCTTGGCGTCTTGGCGGTTCAATAAAACCTTCTTGGCATATCAGCGGCTCCCGAAAAAAATGCGCGACCACAAACCACTGCTAGCCTGCGTACTGGCGTTACAGCTCGGCACCGCGTCGGGCTATCCGATCGATGGCTATGAGGAAACCGGCATTGCGCGGCTGGAGGGCTATCGGCTCGCCGCCGAAGGCAAGGTTGCGGGCAACAGGTTGCCGCCCGGCGCATTGCTGAAAACTGAACAGATAAAGCTGCGTCTGGGGGATCACGCCGATATGGAGATCCCCGCTCCGGATCCGGCGCTATCGCGCAGGATCGTCGATCTCCTGGGTGTGGACGCGAAGCACACGAGCGTCAGCGTGCTCGATCTCAGCGACCCGGCAACGCCGGTGTACGCGGAGCACAATGCCGATCTGCGGCGCAATCCGGGCAGTGTGGGCAAGCTGATGGTGGCGCTGGCGATGTTCCAGGCGCTGGCGGACATTTATCCGGACAATATCGAGGCGCGCAAGCGCGTGCTCCGTGAAACGCACATCGTTGCCGACGAATTCATACGAACCGACCATCATGAGGTGCCGTTCTGGCGACCGGACCTCAACCGCATGCCGCGCCGCGCGTTGCATGAGGGCGATAGCGGAAATCTGTGGAGCTATCTCGATTGGGCGCTGTCGGCGAGTTCCAATGCGGC
>JBAYTM010000295.1:0-3975 GCA_041675685.1 Thiohalobacteraceae bacterium | reverse complement strand
CCGAGCGTGTCATTGTCATTATGGGCTCGGGTGCCGAGGCGGTGCATGAGACCGTCGATCACTTGATCGCCCAGGGCGATAAGGTCGGCGTGCTGCGCGTCCGGCTGTATCGCCCGTTTGCGGCCGACGCATTCGTCGCGGCCCTGCCGGCGACGGTGCGCGCCATTGCCGTGCTCGACCGCACCAAGGAGCCGGGCAGCGACGGCGAACCTTTGTACAAAGACGTCATCACGGCGCTGGCGCAGGCGCAGATGCAGGACCGTGCGCACTTCGCCGCCGAGTTCGGCCGGCTGCCGCGCGTCATCGGCGGGCGCTATGGGCTGTCGTCGAAGGAATTCACGCCGGGCATGATCAAGGCGGTGTTCGACGAACTCAATCATGCCAAGCCGAAGAACGGCTTCACCATCGGCATCCATGACGATGTCACCCATACCAGCCTGGTCTGGGATGCGGATTACCGCACCGAGGCGAATGCCGACGCGGTGCAGGCGTTGTTCTACGGACTCGGTTCCGATGGCACGGTCAGTGCCAACAAGAATTCGATCAAGATCATCGGCGAGGCGACCGACCTCTACGCGCAGGGTTATTTCGTCTACGACTCGAAGAAGTCGGGTGCAGTGACCGTCTCGCATCTGCGTTTCGGGCCGAGGCCGATACGTTCCACCTATCTCATCGAAGATCACCAGGCGCAATTCGTCGCCTGCCACCAGCCGGTGTTCCTGCAGCGCTACGACATGCTCGACAAGGCCGCCGAGGGGGCGGTGTTCCTGCTCAATACGCCCGAGCCGCCGGACCGGGTCTGGCACAGCCTGCCGCGCCGGATGCAGCAGCAGATGCTCGACAAACGCATCCGCTTCTATTGCATCGACGCCTACCAGGTGGCCCAGGACGCGCAGATGGGCAAGCGCATCAACACCATCATGCAGACCTGTTTTTTCGCCATCTCCGGCGTGCTGCCACGCGACGATGCGATTGCGGCGATCAAGCAGGCGGTCGAGAAGACCTATGGCAGCAAGGGCCAACGCATCGTCGAACTGAACTTCCGCGCCATCGACGCGACGCTTGCGAGCCTACACGAGGTGCCATTGCCCGATGCGGCGAGCAGCGGCTTCGAGCGGCCGGCATTGATCGCGGACGACGCGCCCGACTTCGTGCAGCGGTTCACCGCCCAGCTGATCGCCGGCTATGGCGACCGCGTACCCGTAAGCCTCATGCCGGTCGACGGCAGTTTCCCCCTGGGCACCGCTGCCTACGAGAAGCGCAACCTCGCGTTGGAGATCCCGGTCTGGGATGCCGAACTCTGTACCCAGTGCGGCAAGTGTCCGCTGGTCTGTCCGCATGGCGTCATCCGCAGCAAGCTGGTGCCGGCGGAACGGATGAACGAAGCGCCATCGGGTTTCAAGTTCCACAAGGTGCTCGGTAAGGATTATCCGCAGGACCACGTGATGATCTATCAGGTCGCACCCGAGGATTGCACCGGCTGCGGCCTGTGCGTCGATGCCTGCCCGATCCGCGACAAGTCCAACGCCTCGCACAAGGCGCTCAACATGAGGCCCATCGAGCCGTTGCGCGAACAGGAGAAGCGCAATTGGGCGTTTTTCCTCGGCCTGCCCGAGTACGACCGGCGCGAGGTCAAGTTCACGACCATCAAGGGTTCGATGTTATTGCAGCCTTTGTTCGAGTTCTCCGGCGCCTGTGTCGGTTGCGGCGAGACCCCTTACATCAAGCTCGCCAGTCAGCTGTTCGGTGACCGCATGCTGGTCGCCAATGCCACCGGCTGCTCTTCCATTTACGGTGGCAATCTGCCCACCACGCCCTGGACGGTGGACGCTGCGGGGCGCGGCCCGGCCTGGAACAATTCCCTGTTCGAGGACAATGCGGAATTCGGCCTCGGCATGCGGGTGGCCATCGACAAGCAGATCGAATTCGCGCGCGAGCTGGTGTGCGATTTCAAAGAGGCGATCGGCGAAGATCTCGCCGCCGCACTGCGGGCGGCGGCCCGGCCCGGAGAGCAGGCGGACGAGAAGGCCATTGCCGAACAACGCACTCGGGTTGCGCAGCTGCGTGAGCGCTTGCAGGGCATCGACGACCCGCGTGCGCGCGACCTGGAAACCCTCGCGGAAAATCTGGTCCGCAAAAGCGTCTGGATCATCGGCGGCGACGGTTGGGCCTACGACATCGGCTATGGCGGGCTGGATCACGTGCTGGCCTCCGGCCGCAATGTGAACATCCTGGTGCTCGACACCGAGGTCTACTCCAACACCGGCGGGCAGACCTCGAAGGCCACGCCGCGCGGCGCCGTCGCCAAGTTCTCCAGCGGCGGCAAGCCGACCGGCAAAAAGGACCTCGCAATGCTGGCGATGCACTACGACAACGTCTATGTCGCCCACGTCGCCTACGGCGCCAAAGACATGCAGACCCTGCGCAGTTTCATCGAGGCCGAGGCGCACCAGGGGCCTTCGCTGATCATCGCCTACGCGCCCTGCATCGCGCACGGTGTGGACCTGTCCTTCAATCACCGTCAGCAGGACTTGGCGGTCAAGAGCGGACACTGGCCGTTGTTCCGGTACGAGCCGGCGCGGGCCGCGGCCGGCAAGAATCCCCTGCACCTGGATTCCGCCGAGCCGTCCATCCCCTATAAGCAGTTCATCACCACCGAAACGCGTTTCAATATGCTTTGGCGTAGTCATCCGGATGCGGCGGAAGAGTTTTTGGCGCGTTCTCAGGACGACGTGCGCGCGCGCTATAGGCGCTACCGGCAACTCGCGGCCTTGCCCTGGGACGAAGAGCAACCGGCAGAGGTGCCACCACCGGCGCAGCGCGTCATCAAGGAGGAGCCATGAGCAGCGTCGATCTCGGCACCGAATATCTGGGCCTTCGGCTTGCGAACCCCCTGGTGCCCTCGGCCTCGCCGCTGACACGCGACCTGGACAGTGCGCGGCGGTTGGAAGACGCCGGTGCCGCGGCGCTGGTGATGCATTCCCTGTTCGAAGAGGAGATCGTCGCCTCCGAAGAGGCGGCGGCGCGCTTCTTTCACGAGCAGGCGATCGGCTTCGGCGAGGCGGAAAGTTTTCTTCCGGTACCAGACGCCTATTTCAGCGAGTTGGACGAGTACCTGGAACAACTGGCTGCGCTCAAGCGCAGCCTGGCGATCCCGATCGTGGCCAGCATCAACGGCATCACGCCAGGCGGTTGGGTGCACTACGGCACCAAACTGCAGGAGGCGGGCGCCGACGCGCTGGAGTTGAACGTCTACTACATCGCGGCCAACATCGGCGAGTCGGCGGCCGAGGTCGAAGGGCGCTATATCGAGCTGCTGTACGAGTTGCAGCAGCAGGTGACTATCCCGATCTGCATGAAGCTCTCGTCGCAGTTCAGTTCGGTCGGACACTTCGTGAAAAACCTGGAGGCCGCGGGCGCGCGCGGTGTCGCCTTGTTCAACCGCTTCTATCAACCGGACATCGATCTGGAGACGCGCGAGGTGGTGCCCACACTGACGCTGTCATCGCCCTACGAATCGCTGTTGCGTATCCACTGGGTTGCGGCGCTCCACGGGCAGACCAAACTGTCGCTCGCCGTGACCGGCGGCATCCATTCCGAGACCGACGCGCTGAAGGCGCTGATGGCGGGCGCCGACGTCACCCATCTCTGCAGCGTGCTGCTGAAGGAAGGCCCGGAATTTCTGACCAGCATCCGGGACGACATGGTGCGCTGGATGGAACGGCACGAGTACGCCTCGGTCAAGCAACTCAAAGGCAGTGTCAGTCGCCGGCACGCCATCGACCCGAGCGCGTACGATCGCGCCAACTACGTGAAGCTGATGGACAGCCACCGTACCCCGGGCGGCGTCTGGCGCTGAATCGGCTGCGCGGGAGGGCGGGGCGGTCGGCCCCACATTTGCCGGAATAATGCAGTAGCTGTCACTACAGGCCAGTAGTAAGCTCTACGCTAATGTCCTGGCTGCTACTGATTCTG
>JBAYTM010000294.1:0-3986 GCA_041675685.1 Thiohalobacteraceae bacterium | reverse complement strand
CGATGGTGATGGTCGCATTGAACAACTGGCTGGCGATACCGACCAGGATATTGAAGCGCTGCGCACGGTAGAGCAGGTTGAGCGAATCGGCGTACTTCTTTTCCCACTTCATGCGCATCGCCCGCTCTATGCCCATGCCCTTGACCGTCTCCGCGCCGCCGATGATCTCCATCAACACCGACTTGGCATCCGTCGACGCCTGGAAGGTGTCCCGCGCATAGCCCTTGATCTTCGGCGTCGCCGCGACCGTGAGCACGAGAATCGGGATCACCAGCGCCACCAGCAGCAGCGTCATCTTCACGCTGTAGAGGAACAGGATGCTGAAGTAGATGAACACCATGAGCAGATTCAGCACGGTCGTGATGGTCGACTCGGTGAGAAACGCCCGGATGGTCTGGTTCTCCTGAAACCGGGCGTAGATATCTCCGGTCTTGCGCTTTGCGAAGAACGGGATAGGCAGCGTCAGCACATGTTTCAGGAAGCCGGACATCATGGAGAAATCCATATTCCGGATCATGAAGTTCGCCAGCAGACCGCGCATCAACGACGTCAGCTGGGTGAACAGGCTGGTGATGACCAGGCCGGCGATCAGCACGTGCAGCAGCGAGACGTTCTGGTGCACCAGCACCTCGTCCAGGATGTGCTGGATGATGACCGGCGGCGCCACGCCGAGGATCTGGATCACGAAGGTCGCGATGAACAGATGACCGAGAATCCGTTTGTACGGTTTGAGGTAACCGACGAACCGCAGCCAGGGCGAGCGCCCCGCGGTCAACTGCACCAACTCGCTGCCCGGCGTGAACAACAGGCAGGTGCCGGTCCAGCCACGCTCGAATTCCTCGACGCTGAGTTTGCGGAAGCCCGGCCCCGGATCGGCGATCCACACCTGATGATTGGAAACCCCGTAGACGACGACGTAGTGATAGCCTTCCCAGTGCACGATGAAAGGCAGTTCGAACCCCAGCAGCGACTTGTAGGTGCATTGCACGCCGCGGGTGGTGAAACCGAGCGACTCGCCGACCTTGGCGAGGCTCTCCAGCGTGGCGCCCTCGCGGGTGACGTTGGCCAGCTCGCGCAGCTTGCCGAGTGTCATCGGGATACCGTAATGCCGGCAGATCATCGCCAGGCAGGCGGCGCCGCAATCCATCTCCTCGGCCTGTTCCACGAGACGGAAGCGGCGGATCACCTTCTCGCCATGCGCCGGCTTGGACATGAGGTCCAGCAACAAGGGCTTCCGGCGCCGCTCCGCCAGCAGTTTCTGGCGTTCCAGATCGCGCTGGATGAACCTGATGCGCTCGTCCAGAACGTCCCGCAGGCGCGGGTTGTGCTCGAGGATCAGATGCAGCGTCTGCTCGGGAATCACCAGCAGCACGACGTCGGTTTCCGCGATGACCGTAGCCGGTTGTTCCTGCCGCAACAGGCAGGCCTTCTCGCCGAACATATCGCCCGGGTTCAGCGTGCCCAGCGGGAATTCGGTCTGTCCTTCCCGACGCAGGCTGCGCACGCGTCCCTGCCGGATCACGTACAGGCGCCGGTCGTCGACGCTGTCCTGCTCGAGAATCGTCTTGCCGGCCTTGACCTTCTTGATGCCGACGCTGCGGACGAAATTCTCGATGTCCGGCTTTTTGATCTTACCGCGCAGGTTGAACAGCCGGGAGACGAAGCCGCCGGCGGAATTGATGGCGACGAAGCTTGCTATGAATTCCTGCGCGGCCGGGTTCTTCTCCAGAATCGGCGCGAATATCTCACGGGGGATGAACAACACTTCGGTCTTGGAGGAGGCCCGCACCGAGGATTCATGCGCAAAGTTGCGCAGCATGGCGAGTTCGCCGAACACCTCGCCCTCCTTGCGCAGCCCCATGCTGATCTCTTTACCCTGCTCCTCGGTGAAGATGCGCACCGCGCCGGAACGGATGACATACAGGCCGTCGCCGGGACTGCCCGCGTTGTAAATGCTGTCGCCGAATTCGTACCAGTGCGATTGGGCATGCGCCGCCAGGAGCGTCAATTCATGCGGCTTGAAGGCGGAAAAGACCTCCACCGAGGCGAACAAGTCGATGATCGAATCTTCGTCCAATGAAAATCCTCCCTGCGACCGTACTCAGACGCGCGGCGCTCGATTCGGCGCACGCGAGCCGGTCCCGGCAGACCCTGCGCGCTACGAGGCGCGGCACGCCTCGATGACATGCTCGCGGGCGCGCGCCGCGATCCACTGTTCATGCAACATGCGCCGGACTTCCGCGATAGTTTCGTCGTCGAGCCGCGCCGGCGTCTTCGCATTCACGGTGAATATTTCGAAACAGGCCGCATCGTCCGACGGGAAGGGCCCCACCAGCTCGCCTTCGACCGCATTGAACACCTTGGCCTCCACATCGCTGCGCAACGCGCCGCGCAGGACTTTGCCGATGTAGCCACCGTCTTTGCCGGTGTCCGCGATGGAGTGCTCGCGCGCCAGCTCGGCGAAGCTGTCCGGATCGTCCTCCAGCATGGCCATGATCTCCTTGGCCTTGCCCGCAGAGTCCAGAACGATGTGACTGACCTTGACGCTGTCGAACTTGGGCGAGTTCAGACTGAAATAGTCCTCGATGGCCGCCTCGCTGCCGATCGTGGCCGCCATCTTTTCGTGCAGGACCATCTCGGTCACAAAGCGTTCAAAATCGTCCAGCGAAACCCCAATGGCGTCGAGGTAGCGGTTCATGTCGACGGCGCGGTGCAGGCCCCTGACCCGCCGCACCTGATCCGCGCGCTCCTGGATCTCTTCGGGGGTGGCGGTTACGCCCTGCCTGTGCGCGGCGTGAATGGTCAATCTGTCCTTGACGATGTCCTCGATGAGCTCGTCGTAACGGCCGGTGAATTTCAGGAACTTGATGAAGTCATCCGCCGTGATCACTTCCTCATCGATTCGCACCAGATCAGTCATGGGTCCCCGCCTCCGTTCCTTGGCAATGCCGTCTTTGCGCGCCTGCCGCCGCCGTGGCCCCGTAGCGCCCCGCGGCCGCACCGCGTTGCCTAGATCTCGCGCAACGGATCCAGCACATAGTCGATCAGCCGCCGTTGCTGCACGATGATCTCCGCGGTGGCCGCCATGCCGAACCGCACCGGGTAACGCTCTTCGCCGACGCGGTAGTGGTCGCGGTCCAGACTTACATTGCCTTTGTAGATCGCCAATGCCTCCTTGGAGGTGCCCTGCGTGGACGGCGATATGTATTCGAGCGTCCCAGTGATGAAGCCGTAACGCTGATAGGGGAACGCGCTGAATTTCAGCTTGACCGGCAGGCCTTCGTGCAGGAAGCCGCGATCGCGTTCGTTGATGTCGATCTTCAGGACCGTGCGCGCGCCGCTGGGCGCAATGTTCACCAGCGGAGTGTTGGCCGGTATCTTGTCGCCTGCCTGGGTGAAGGCGACCTGCGTCACCGTGCCGGAGACCGGCGCCAGGATGCGCAGGTAATTCTCTTCGTCGATATTGTCGAACTCGATGCGCGCGGCGGCGTCGGCCGCCAACCGCGCGCTGCGGTATTTCAGCTCCACCTTGTTCCGCTCCCGCTCGATCCGATCCTGGAGTTCGTCGAATTCGATCTGCAATTCCGCGAGCTTCTGGTCGCTGGTTTCCAGCGCCGCTTTGGCCTGGGCATACTCCTCGCTCAATTGAAACTCCAATTCCCCGAGCCTGGCCTCGGCCAGTCTGTAATCGGTCTGGGCGGCAAGCGCCGCGTCGCGCGCGGCGTCGACCTTGTTCTTGGATATGCCGCCGCCCTCGGGCCCCGAGAACAGGCGTTGCAGCCTGGCCGAATCCCGCTGCGCGGCATCCCGCACCCGCGCGCTCTTCTCCAGATTGCCACGCGCCTCTTCGAGTTTGGCCCGTTGTGATTGCGAGAGTTTGCTCAACCCCTCGGTGACGCGTTTGTCATGCAGTTGCCGCGCGGTCTCGATCTGGTGGGCAAGACTCTCGGCCTGCTTTTCCATGAGCGCGCGGCGCGCAGGAAACT
>JBAYTM010000293.1:0-4001 GCA_041675685.1 Thiohalobacteraceae bacterium | reverse complement strand
GCATCCGATGCGAAATCGTGCGGATCGGTCCCGCGGGGTCGCTGATGAACAACTCGGCGACATCCGGCGTATAGACGTCGCCGACGAACGCCAGTTGCGCCGAGCGCGGCAGCCACTCCGGCCGGATCAGAATCGGCGCACGGCTGAACCGCGTCAATTCCGTCGTCGCGTTGCTGGCCGTCTCGAAGACGCGCAGGGCGATGTTGTTCGCAGTGACGACACGATACGCCAGCGCACCACCCAGCGGATTCCCCGCCGGCGTCCAGACGAAGTCGCGCACGGACGCGTCGGCGGTCGGCAGCCCCGAGATGCCGGTGCGCACGCTGCCGGTCGCATCCGACGTATACAGCACGAAACGTCCCGGCGTATTGGTGTCCTGAGTGAAGGCCAGCCGCGTCGACTGGGGGTCCCAGGCAAGCGACGCCTCGGGCGAGGTGCCGGGGCTCGCGGGCGAGAGCAAGTACAGATCGCCGCTGGGCACCGCGGCTGAATAGAACTCCGACAGGCCGTCGCCGTTCGCGTCGGCGAGATAGGCGATGTGCGAGGCATCGGGCGACCATTCGATCACGGCGGGGTCGACCGCCCCGTTCGCGCCGATGTTGCTGGCAATGTCCCAGGCGTGCGAACCGTCGGCAGCCGATCCCCACAGCCGGATCTGCGCGCCGAGCGCATCCTGCGCGATCGCCATCGCGACAAAACGGGAATCCGGTGACCAGTAGGCCGACTGCACCTCGCCGCCCGCGGGGAATGCCGGCGACAGTTGCAGGTTGCCGGAACCATCGAAGTTCGTGACGAACAGCTCCGGCGCACCGGGGGTGTCCTGTTCGGCCACATAGAAGATGCGGCGGCTGTCCGGCGCCCATTCGACGACGTCGTGCACGACCGTGTCGGAGGTGGGCAACGCCGACAGCCGCCGATAGCCCGAACCGTCCGGCGCAATCGCGTTCAGCTCCGCCGTCCCGTAATCGCTGCGATACGCCAGTGCCGCGCCGTTCGGTGACCAGCGCAGCAGGTCCGGTGTGGCCGCCAGGGTGGAGAGGTTATGGGCGGCAGTCTCGCCGGGTGAGACGCGGAGCGAACGATCGGCCGGCAGATCGTATAGATAAAGCCAACCGGCGCTAGAGGCGACGTCGCCTCCGGTGTACGCGAGATGCGTTCCGATCGGCGACCAGACGAAGGTGCCGGCGCCGAGCGGACCGCCGACGCGTCGCGTGATTTCCGTGATCTCGCCGGTGTAGACGTTCGCGATGTAAAGGCGCTCGGGTTCTGTGCCGCCGGCACTGGCGCGGTAGGCGACGTAGATCCCCGTGGGCGACAAGGCGTATGCCTCGATAGTCGCGGACGACAGCCGATCCGGGGCCAACAGGTGGACGGCGCTCCCGTCGCTCGCCGCCGCATAGAGCTGCGCGCGTTGTGTGTCGGGCCGGAAGGTCTGGTAAACGACCACCGTCTTACCGGGCTCGATCGCCGGGCCGTTCGAATCCGCGTCCGATTCATCGTTCTCGAGGATGCATCCCGCTGCGATCAGCGCGAGGAGGGCGAGTACGAAGCGGGCCGGAAAAACGTGCATCGAACGATTCGACCGGACAGTGAAGGTGAACGAAATTAAACCGGAGCCGCGACGCGGTCCCGGCGTATGTTCGAACGTATAGCCGAATTTGGCGCGGCCCGCCAGGGCGCAGGAATACCGCGCACAAAAAGAGGAGGCTGCACAATGGCAGCCTCCCCGTATGGCAGTCGCGGAATCAACCAATCAATTCAGCGGACAGCCTCTCTCGTTGTCGTCCTCGAAGCCGTCCTTCACCTGGTTGTACGCGTTCTTGGTTCCCGGATACGCCGCGTTGAACGCAGCGATGACGTCGGCGGTCGTCTGTCCATAATTGACATCCGACGCCGCATTCAGCAGGGCGGCGACGGTGTGACGACCCAGTGCGTTCAGACCGCCGCCACCGCGTCTCAAGACCTCCAGCAGCGTCATTCCGGGGAAGGCGTCCTCGAACACAGCCGAGAACAGCGTGTCGGGTGTATAAGGCGCCGACCAGGAATCCGCATGGTGCGGCTGCTTCCAATAGCCCGGCGTGCAGCCTTCGTCTCCCTCCTTCTCCGTCTCGCACATGGCCGAGCAACCGTCACCGCCGACAGCGTTGCCATCGTCGCACTGTTCACCCGGATCGAGCGTCCCGTCGCCGCAATAGGGTTCGATCGTACAGTTCGAGGAACAACCGTCGAAGTCGACATTGTTGCCATCGTCGCATTGCTCGCCATCGTTCAAGATGCCGTCGCCGCAATAGGCTTCGATCGTGCAGTTGGCGGAACAGCCGTCGCCATTCATATTGTTGCCGTCGTCGCAGGCTTCACCATTATTCACAATGCCATCGCCGCACATCGGCTCGATGGTGCAGTTGGCCGAACAGCCATCGCCATCGACGGTATTGCCGTCGTCGCATTGTTCTCCGCCTGGAATATCCAGAATGCCGTCACCGCAGTGGACCGCATACGCGGACTGCATCACTGTGAACGACAAGCCGAGTATTGCGGGAAATATCAGTACGCTTTTTATTTTCATGACGCGCGATCCTCCTGAGTTCAATAACCACAGCGATCTTGCTGGGCGATCAAAAGTAGGGCCAAAATTGAGGAATATCAATTCGGCGCAGGGTCGTACGGGTCGCGAAAGAAATCCGATTGAATCGCTGCGTCGGAGACGCGATTCCCGGCTGGCGCTTGTCCCCTAAACGAAGCCGGCGCGCTTGATTCCGCGATGGTGGACGGCGGTTTCCTCAGTATTAACGGAGGGCTACAGCTTGCCAGGTCGGCGGGGCCGCATTAGCGGGGGGAGGTGTACTCCGTTGAGCCTGCGCGTCCTTCGCGTGCTTGCGGAGCCTCACCTGTAAGCCAAGTCTGACAAACGACACGGCGATCGGCGTAAGAGAATGGACGAGAGGTGCGGCTTGGACGGGTCCCCGGAACTTATGCCTCCATGACGGCCGCGTGCTCAGAAAACTTCGTCTTCCGGTTTCTCCCGCTTCAGGACTACACGAGCGGCGATGCCTCGAAATCCGCGAGCAGTGCCGCGGGGTCCGCGTACACGGCGATGGCGCCGGTCAGATGCTCGTCGCTCCATCCGCCGCAGCGCAGCGCGATGGTGCGCACACCGACGCTTGCCGCGGCTTCGATGTCGTACGGCGTATCGCCGATCATCAGGACCTGTTCGGGGGCAATCCCCAGTTTTCCTAGCGCCGCCTCGATGACGTCCGGCGCCGGCTTGGATTCGTCGACGTCGCTTGCGCTGGTGGCGCTGTCGATCAGGTCGCCGATGCCGGCGGCTGCGATCAAACGGTCGAGATGGTCGCGCCGGGAGGAACTCGCGACCACGACCTTCAAACCCGCATCCCGTAGCCGCGCCACCAGTTCGCGCGTTTTCGGGAAGGCCTTGGCGGCGTCCAGATAGCGCTTTTCGAACAAGTCGGATCGGTGTGCCGCGATCTTTTTGCCAATCTCCGAATCTTCGGTCATGCCGGTCAGGCGCGGGAGTATCTTGTCGCCGCCCTGGCCGATGAGCGGTCGGATCACCTCGAGCGGAACCTGGTACCCGAACGCTTCGAGCGCCTCTCTCCAGGTCTGCGCATGCGCCTCGTTGGTATCGACCAGGGTGCCGTCCATGTCCAGAATGATGCCGCGTACCGCCTGTATCATCCGCGTCTCTCTTTGTGCTTGCTGCCGCGCACCGGATATCAGGCGCCTACGGCCTCGATCAATGCCAGCAACAGCTTCACGGCGAGTGCTATCAGCAGGACGACAATGATTACGAAGGCGATGAGCAGTATGACGGAGGCCGCGGTGAGGCGGTGTTTGGCGGTGCCGTGCGCAGGCGTCTTTTGCAGCTGTGTATCCAACAACGCCATGTTGCGTTCGTTCGCCTTCCAGGCAAAGTCGAACAGGTCGCCGAACACCGGGATGGTGCCTATCACCGTCTCCAAAAGGATGTTCATCATCATGCG
>JBAYTM010000292.1:0-4003 GCA_041675685.1 Thiohalobacteraceae bacterium | reverse complement strand
TCATCCGTGCGCATTCCCGCCGGCATGGTCCAGGTCATGGCGATGTTGCCGCCGGCCAGGAGGCCCGGCAGATCGCCGGTCGTCGGCGAGGTGATCGCGGGGAACTCCGGCAGGGCCGTGGTCAGGTACGGCGCCGCCAGGATGCGCCGCGTGTAGGTCGCCCGCGGCGTGTCCGTGCTGACGCTGGTGGCGTACAGTTCGATGGTGTATTCGTCGTTGGCCGCGATCTGTGCGATGTCGGCATTGCCGAGGAAGCACCGGGTACCGCTGGGGTCCGCGCAGCCGTTGGTGACCTCCAGCGGCCCGCCCACGCTGCCGGTCAGCAGGATGCCGTCGGCGGGAAGCCCCGGGCCGGTGACGACGGCGGCGTCGATGTCGATGCCGTCGGCATGACCGTCCTCGATCCAGAACTCGAAACCGCTCCGGGTGGAGTATGTGGTCGTGCCGCCGTTCACATAGACCGTGGTCTGCTTCTCCGCCAGGACGATGACCTCGAGATCGACCATCGACCGGTCGCCGTGGAGCTTCCAGATGCCGGTGGCGTCGTCGCGCAGCATCTGGAAATGGTCCGGGAAGGGATCGACCCAGCCGCTGCCGTCGCCGAGGTTGACGACGATCTCCGCGGTGCCGGCCGTGGTATCCAGCGCCACCAGGCTGACCGTGTCGAAACGGAGCCCGATGGCGTCGCTGTCCGTGGTCAGTTCCGACAGGAAGGCATTCAGATCCTGGCCGCTGTGCAGGAAACCGCTGGTGAACAGGCCGGTCAGCGTGGGATTGTCGGCGGCCGGCAGGCTGGTGGCGAGCAGGCCGGTCAGCGTATCGAGGGTGGCGGTGATGGCGGTCAGCGCATCCACGCCCGCGGAGACGTCGCCCAGCACCGTCAATGTGCTGGTATCCGCGGCCGCGAGGTCGTCCGTGATCTGCTGGCCATCGATGATGCTGGTGATGGTGGCGATCGCGGTCGCCGGATCCACCTCCACGCGCAGCAGGTCGAGCGCCGCATCCAGGCCCGTATGGTCGGCCGCGAACGAGGCGCGCAGCAGGTCGATGGACGCATCCAGACCCACGCCGGTCAGAATGGCGCCCAGGCGCTGCCGCAGGAGTTCCGCCTGGCTGTCGAGTTCCGCGTTGCTGAGGCCGGCGAAGTCGCCGCGGTCGAAATAGTTGGCGGCGATCTCACCCGCCATGTTGGCCACGATGAGATCTGTCAGCGGCGTGACGTTGATGGTATTGCCGATGTCCGCCTCGGTCGCGGCGGAATGGACCCGATAGGAGCGCCCGCCGACGGTGCCGTTCGCCTGGAGCACGAACGGCCCGGTCATGCCGGAGACGTCGATGGTGTAACCGCCATCCGCCTCGATCTGCACTTGCCGGGTGGCGCCCAGGTGGTCCTTGACGGTGACGGTGCCGACCAGGGGTGCGCCGGCGGCGGCGGTACCGGAAAGCGAGGTCGTCGTCACCGGGGCGGTGGGGGTGCCGCTGCCGGATGTCGAATTGCCGCCGCAGGCAGTAAGGAGCAGGTTGGCGGCAATCGATGCCGCAAGCAGGGTTTTTCTCATGTGTCTATATTCCTGAATGATTTATCCCGGATGGGTGCACTACTGGATATCCGGGCATAATGGCGGCGGCAGCGGCATTACATTGACACTTATTTTTCTATATCCACATAGCTTTCCCTGATTTGACGGGCGGCGCGGCATGGGCCTGCGCCGAACCGGTTGCTTCGTGAGGATGATGCGGGGATGGACGCGCCGGTCCGGTGACCACGGAAAGCACGGACACATCGCGCTGCGCGCCGTCACCGACGGGCTCATCGGCCGGATCGACAAATAACAGGGGACAGACCACGGTTTCGAACCAGAACGAACACCCTACTACACCTCGATATCTCCACCCCTCCGCGGCCGCCCGCTTTTGCCGGGCGTCACCCGCCGCCCCAGCATTCGCTCTATCTCCGCCTGGAACCGTCGATCCCCGAGCGCATAGTTTCCGTTGGTCGCCTGCCGGATCGCGCTGATTTGCTCGGGTTCCAGATGCGCAGAGAACAATGCGCGGTAAGCAGCCAAACGCTCATTCGGGGTGCGGGCAAGTCGCAGATATTGCTCATGCGGCTGAACCAGCGCATCCGCTTTACCCAGCCCATTCGCCCGATAGCTCGACCAGCGATAGTCTGCGGGTGCAGCCACCATGCCGGCCCGCACCGGATTCAGTTCGATATAGCGATAACAGGTCAGGACGTAAGCCTCGTTCTGAGCCAGACAGGATTTGAATCGTCCCTCCCATAACGTGCCGCTGCGGCGATACGCCCGGTTCACGTATTGCACGTAGCGTTGCCCCAACTGCTTCATCAGGGACGCGGCGCTGTCTTTTCGTTCGGGCGTCAATAGCAAATGCACGTGGTTGGTCATCAAGACATACGCGTGTATCGCGCAGCCGTACGTCTGCGCCTGGTCGCGAAGAGTGTCGAGATAGAACCGGTAATCTTCGTCTACATAGAAGCACGCGCTCCGGTTGTTCCCCCGCTGAACGATGTGCCACGGAATGCCGGGCACGGCCAACCGCGCTCTTCTCGGCATGCGGACCTCCTTGTCCGACGACCATTTGATTGCGGATATTACCCGGGACCGGCTGGCGTTCCCATCAGGGCTGAAACCGTGGTCTGTCCCCTATTCCCCCTATTCCTCGCTGCTGACCGCCGATGGTGTAGGTCAAGGTCGCGCCGACGAAATACAGCGTGCCGGTCGGGCTTTGTGCGGCATGGACCGTGGGGATGATCAGCCAGTGGATTTCGCCCGTGGTGCCGGGCAGCACCCGGCCGGAGCCGGTGACGTCGCTGATTCCGTCCATGCGGTCGACGCGAATGAAGAAGGCCGCATCGGGATCGTTGGTGTTGGACGTCGCCTCCACGCCCTGACCATTACTGTCCTCGAAATGGACGTTGACCAATACATCCTCGATGGAAACGGTATCGAGATTGTTATTGATCTTCATCACCGCATCGAAGCCTTGGCGTTCGAAGGTGAGTTCCTGCTGAATCTCGATCTTGACGCGCGCGCACACCGCCTCGGCACTGACCGTGACCGGCCACCACACCAGCGCCAAAAGCGTCGCCAGCCAGATCCCCGGCCAGCCCATCGCTCCCGCTCCCCGTACGCGATGTTTATTGTTCATACTTGGCTAATCGTCGTATGCATGTTCATGCTTGTTATCTTCTTGTTGTCCATTTTTATCCGGCCGACCGTCTTCCCTTCTCCCCGACGGCCGATCCGCTTTGTCATTCCGTCACTGCAATCTAGGTCTCACCCATATACCGCCGGATCACGTCCAGACTCGGGTTGTTCGGCAACATGGTGCCGCGCACATCCATGATCGGCGTCCCATAGCGCTGCGGCGGCAAACCCGACTGCTCCAGCTTCCTGTTCAATTCCTCGCGCCGATCCGCATCGCGGTCGATAAAGTATTCCGTGAACCCGATTCCCGCCGCCTTCAGCTCGCGTCCCTTCTGTTTGCAGTATCCGCAGGTGGTGAGCGAATACATGATGATCTCGTTATGCGCCCCGGCAGTGGCCGCTACAGGCTGCGCCTCGTGATACTGATCCCAGGCGCCGTAGGCGGCCATGGCGAGGATGAAGATCAGGAGTTTGCGCATTGCTGTCGTTTTTTAGCCCCTATCCGAACATAGAATACCGCGACTCACTTAGTTTCGAATACGCTGCCTCCTTGATCCTTCTTTGATGCTTTTTCATCCCTTTTTGTCTTGCCCCCTTTTCTTGTCTGATTTACGGCTTCTTTCCATTGAATGAACCGCCCCGGGTTTCGCGGAGGCTCCAACCTTTGAGAGAATGGAGCCATGAAGAAGCCAAACAAGACAAACAAGTTTTCCCCCGAGGTCCGCGAGCGTGCGGTGCGGCTGGTACAGGAGCACCGAGGCGAGTACCCGTCGCTGTGGGCCGCCGTTGAGTCTATCGCCCCCAAGATCGGTTGTGTACCGCAGACCTTGCTG
>JBAYTM010000291.1:0-4009 GCA_041675685.1 Thiohalobacteraceae bacterium | reverse complement strand
CTGACCGGCCTCTACAACCGGCGCGCCTTCGAGGAACAGCTCAAGGAAGCGGTGGCGTCGGCGCGCGAAGAGAATCGCGAGCATGCGCTATGTTATCTCGACCTCGACCAGTTCAAGGTCGTGAACGATACCTGCGGCCATATTGCCGGCGACGAAATGCTCAAGCAGCTAGCACATCTGCTGCAGAGCAAGGTGCGCGAGGCGGACGTCCTGGCGCGATTGGGCGGCGACGAATTCGGCGTGCTGCTACGTTACTGTACCCTCGAACAAGCGCACGTGATCGCCGAGGGTTTGCGCCGCAGTGTGCGCGACTTCCGTTTCGTCTGCGAAGAGTACAGTTTCGAAACCGGCGTCAGTATCGGCGTGGTGGTGGTGGACGGCCACACTCAAAATCTGACCGAGGTGCAGAGTGCCGCGGACGTCGCCTGCTATGCCGCCAAGGAGGGCGGTCGCAACCGCGTGCACCTGTACGTTCCGGATGATCGTGAGCTGCAGCAACGTCAAGGCGAGATGCGCTGGGTATCGCGCATTCACAAGGCGATGGCCGAAGACCGGTTCGTCCTCTATTGTCAGCCTATCCTTCCGATAGACCCGCAGGCCGCGCTGGTGCCGCATTACGAGATACTCTTGCGCATCCGTGACGAAGACGGCCAGGAGGTGCCGCCGATGGCCTTTATCCCGGCCGCCGAGCGTTACAACCTGATGCCGATGATCGATGGCTGGGTGGTGCGCAATGTGCTGCGCAACGTGCAGCGTGCGGTGGATCAGCTACGGGGCGCCATTTGGACCATCAATCTGTCGGGGCGGTCGCTGGGGGACGAGGAGTTCCTCAACTTGGTATTTCAGGAGCTCGATGTGTCCGGCTTCCCGGGGACGCAGATCTGTTTCGAGATCACCGAGACCGCCGCTATCGCCAACCTCAGGCGCGCATCGCGTTTCATCAAGATGTTGAAGGCGCGCGGCTGCAAATTTGCACTCGACGATTTCGGTAGCGGATTGAGTTCGTTCGGATACCTGAAAAACCTCGAAGTCGACTACCTCAAGATCGACGGTGGCTTCGTGCGAGACATCGCCACCGACCCGATCGACCGTGCCATGGTCGAGGCGATCAATAACGTCGGGCACGTGATGAACATCCGCACCATCGCGGAGTTCGTCGAAAACCGGCAGATTCTCGAGGTGCTGCGCGAACTGAAGGTGGACTACGCGCAGGGCTATGGCATCGCCAGGCCGCAGCCCTTCATGCAACTACTCGAAGCCGCTGCGAGCGGCGAACCCGGGGTGCGAAGCGCGGTCTGCTGAAGATCAGCGGGGCGCCGGGTCGTGGAACTGCTCGGCGGCCATAAGCGTGTTCTGCAGCAGTGTCGCAACCGTCATCGGACCGACGCCGCCGGGCACGGGCGTGATCCAGGCGGCCCGTTCCCGGGCCGGCGCGAATTCCACATCGCCGACCAGTTGACCGTCCGCCGCGCGATTGATGCCGACATCGACGACGGTTGCGCCGGGTTTGACCCATTCTCCCTTGACCAGTCCGGGCTTGCCGGCCGCGACCACCAGGATGTCGGCGCGGCCGACGTGCGCCGCAAGATCCCGCGTAAAGCGGTGGCAGGTCGTGACGGTGGACCCCGCCAGCAGCAGTTCCAGGCCCATGGGGCGGCCGACGTGATTGGAGGCCCCGACCACGACCGCCTCGCGGCCATAAAAGGTTTCGCCGATGCTGTTCAGCAGCGTGATCACACCGAACGGCGTGCACGAGCGCAGCAAGGGCATGCGTATAGCCAAGCGGCCGATGTTGTAGGGATGGAACCCGTCCACGTCTTTGTCCGGGCGAATGCGCTCGACGACCGTCTCGGCGTCGATTTGTCCGGGCAGGGGCAGTTGCACCAGGATGCCGTCGACCTCCGGGTCGGCATTCAGGGCATCGATCAAAGCCAGCAACTCCCCTTGCGAGGTTTCCGCCGGGAAGTCGTGTGCGAACGAACGAATACCGGCCTCTTCGCAGCCCCGGCGTTTGGTGCGCACATAGACCTCCGACGCGGGGTCGTTGCCTACCAGGATCACCGCCAGTCCCGGCGCACGCAGGCCGCGCTCGACGCGACCGTCGACTCGGGCCCGTACGTCGCGACGTATCCGCGCGGCAACGGTCTTGCCGTCGATCAATTGTGCTGTCATCAGTCGATATTTCCGTAGGGCGATGGCGTTCGGGGAGGCGGCGATTCTCGCATGCGTGCCGCGGGAATCACAAGAACGGCAGCGCGGAAGTATACAGCGGAACGGCTCGATGCTTTGCGCACCGCATGCGCCTCTGCGGCGTTGACGCCCTGGCGCGCGAACGCGTATGATCTCCGCCCTTGCCCCGTCGGTAGCGGTAGCGAAAGCAGGCGCAGGCGGAGCGCGGGGTATAGCGCAGTCTGGTAGCGCGCCTGCTTTGGGAGCAGGATGTCGGGGGTTCGAATCCCTCTACCCCGACCAAAGCAGTGAGCGGCCCGACGTTGTGAAATCGGGGCGCTGCCGTCGGAGTACTCGGATTCGAACTCCCGACGATCGTAGATCGCCCGGGTTCGATGCCGCGCTGGCGCGGCGAACGTCATCGCCAAGCGAGGGCGGCCCGGAGGGTGAGGGCGTAAGCCCGAATAATCCCTCTACCCCGACCAAAGTAGTGAGCGGTCCGACGTTGTGTAATCGGGGCGCTGCAAATGGACCCGACCGAGCCTCGGGTTACGTGAGAAGCGATGATATCAGCGCCCGTAGCTCAGCTGGATAGAGCATCGGCCTTCTAAGCCGAGGGTCGCAGGTTCGAGTCCTGCCGGGCGCGCCATACCCGGCGGACTGAAGCAGTTCAATGGTGGACGTAGCTCAGTTGGTAGAGCCCTGGATTGTGATTCCAGTCGTCGTGGGTTCGAGTCCCATCGTCCACCCCAATTTTGGACCCGCTCGATGTGGGTCCAGGCCGTTGAATCGGAGCACGCGTTCTGGTCCAATAGCCGCCCGGTTACGGGCCGTTAGCTCAATTGGTAGAGCAGTTGACTCTTAATCAATTGGTTGTAGGTTCGATTCCTACACGGCCCACCATTAAAATCAAAAGCTTAAGTGAAGTTTTTTGTTGCCCGCCGTTTGCATGCACAAAACTCTGGACTCAAAACTTGCACAAAACTGAACCAGTGATAATCGATTGATTCAGCTGTGGTTGTTCGGCGATCAGTCAATTGCCCTTTTTTCGCCCTTTCCCGTTAGTTATCCAAACACAAACGCGGACGCTCTCGGGGTCAAAACTTTAGATTTTATTCACAGATGCATAACAACCTGCTACGGTAACCCGCGCTGACACGGTAAAGGTCACTTCTTAAATGCCTCTCCCCAACCCACAAATGCGCGAAGCGTCCATTGTGGTAACCGGCTCATTCAACCCGGCAATATTTCACCCATCCTGGTTCGTACGAATGGGGATAGTTGGAGCCAACGACATTGATGAAGAAGCGCTCGAGTTTGTGCACAAGGAGCTTTCCAAGTTCCCTCTCTTTAATGGCGGGATGTTAGAGGTAACAACTGACCGCCTACAAGTTAGCACCAGGGACATTCCCTCGTTCGAAGCAGTTAGAGACCTCGCAATCAGCATATTTACCCACTTAGGCCATACACCGGTTACTAACGTAGGAATAAATAGCAAGATTGAATATCAGCTTGAGAACGAAGACTCATGGCATAAAGTAGGCGACACGCTCGCTCCAAAACAGATTTGGGAAAAGAGTATGCCCATGCCGGTCAGAATGCTTGGGCTCTTTGTTCGCTCTGATGTTCGGCGTGACAATTTGCCTGGCTACCTGCTAGTACGGGTAACAGGGACGCGGCCTTATGGTGTGCAGTTCGATATAAACAACCACCTGGAACTTGGCGATGGGGGTACTGATTTGCTTCGCCAACTGATTGTGGATCATTGGGAGCGTCTCCAAGCTGAAGCAGTGAGCACCGCCGAGACGACATTGGAGGGTTGTTTACATGAACACCGCCG
>JBAYTM010000290.1:0-4014 GCA_041675685.1 Thiohalobacteraceae bacterium | reverse complement strand
GACGTCATCGCCAGCTGGATCAGCACCATCACGAACAGACCGGGGAGAATGAACGAAAGGTAGTCATTCTTGCTGACCTCCACCTCACGGATCTCCAGGCCCGGCACCGCCCCGGTGGCAGCTGACAATGCGCTTGTGGACTCGGCGGGCGCCTGCGATGTCAGCAACCGCGCCCAGGATTCGAAGCCCTTTCGTACCAGCAGCACCGGCATGCCGTCCCCATCCCCGGGAAGCAGAATCGCGTCATGCTTGCGCGCGTCGATGGCCCCGGGC
Source organism: Thiohalobacteraceae bacterium (assembly GCA_041675685.1). GTDB lineage: Bacteria > Pseudomonadota > Gammaproteobacteria > Thiohalobacterales > Thiohalobacteraceae > JAHJQQ01. The sequence goes on along the minus strand of JBAYTM010000290.1, from coordinate 3,741 downwards.
TTCTGATCGGAGGAAAGTTCATCGATCCGCACCACGCCCCTTCCCATCAGCGCGTCGACCCATGGGCTGTCGGCGACTGTCGGCGCCACTCCGACCCGGAACGAAGGCGCAGCGGCGGCGTCGCTGGTCGCGTCGAGGAACAGCAGCAGGAATACCATCGGCATAGCCAGCGGCAGGATGCTGACGATGACATTTCTTGAAAACGATCGGTAACAACGCAGGAAGAACTGGATGAACATGGCAACTCCTTGGACTCACCCGCGCAAATGCGCGCCGGTGAGCTTGATGAAGACGTCTTCCAGGTTCGGGCGCTGGAGGCCAACGTCAAGCACGGCGTCGCCGAAGCGGTCAAGAAGTTCGCGCATCAACTGCTGCCCCTCCTGCACGCTGACGGCACTTTTCTGGCATTTGAGCAGGCGACCGTTGCGGGTCATGACCAGGTCGGGATAGGCAGCCCTTATCGCCTCCAGCGCCTCGTCGCGCAGGGTCAACGTGACCGCGATGTCCTCACAGTTCTCGACGATCACCTGGGCCGGATGACCTGAGGTGATGATCCGCCCGTGATCGATGATGTAGACCCTGTCGCACAGCACCTCGGCCTCTTCCATCTGATGTGTGGTCATCAGAACTGCGCTGTTCTGTTCGCGAGCGACCATCGAGATCAGCTGCCACACGACCCGCCGTGCTTGCGGATCCAGTTCGGAGGTTGGCTCGTCGAGCAGGATCAACTCGTGTCCGCCCATCAACCCGACCAGTACCGCCAGCCGCTGGCGCTCGCCACCTGAAAGCTTGGAAATGCGCACGTCGAGCTTGGGCTTCAGGCCGAGCGTTTCGGTCAGATGATCAGGCGCTATAGAGCCCGTATGGAATGACCGGAACAACTCGATGGTTTCCCGCACGGTCGCATATCCGGAGAACCTTGGCCGCTGCAACACCAGACCGATACGACCCTTCACCGCATCGCGCTCGATCGCGATATCACGACCAAGCAGCAACACGCGGCCCTGGTCGATGGGCTCGAGACCTTCGCATGCACGGATCAGCGTCGATTTTCCCGCACCGTTCGGACCGAGGATTCCGACGATCTCGCCAGCTCCGACATTGACATCGACCCCATCAAGGGCAACGAAATCGCCGTAACGTCGCGTTGCATTGGTGACCTCAAGGCAGATTGGCCGGGATGGCGCGTGCGCCGCGCGGGTCACCTCTTCCAGCCGCGCTGCGCCGCTGGCGCTTGCGCCGCCGCTGTCATCAGTGCAAACCCCGCTTTTCCACTGTTGAATGCTGTCCATTCCTGCCTCGCCATCTCCTGCCGACGCCGGCTCGTGCCGTGCTGTGCGTCCGCGTGGTGTCCATTTGGCCCGACTACGTGCCGCTTCCTTGAACTGATACACAACTGCTCCGCGCGAGCACCACAAGTTCGCGCAGGCGCGTTGACACGGAAGTGCGACGCGCCTGCGCTCCCCTTGCTAGCAGCAGCAGCCGAACGTGCCGAACGTGCCGGCGCAGCCGCCCACGCTACCGAAGGTACCGACGGTACCTGCGCAGTCGAAGCCGCCATCGTCTACTTTTTGCTCACTCTCGGCGAAAAATGCCGCGCGGTTCAGGACCTCGAAGTCCTCTTTGCTGTCAAACGAAATGTCGAACGAATGTGTGAACTCATTCATATGTCGCCCCTCACGGTTAATCAGGTTGTATGAATGCAAGCAGATGGGATTTCCGGAGGCGCCGCCGTAGCGGCGTCGTCAGCTGTCCTCGGCCGATACGACGGCGTCCCGAAGATCCCATGACGAGATCGAGTGCCTAGCAGGGAATGGTCGCGATCCATTCCTTGCATGGACACGATTCGATCAGCAGCAGCAGCCGGCGGTACCGAGGCAGCCGAAGCAGCCGCCCAGCGTGCCAGCCGACCCCAGGGTCCCGAAGGTATCGATCGCCTTTTCCTCTTCGTGCAGAACGGCGAAGTACTGGGTGCGGCTCATCAATTCGATGTCGCTGGAAGCCGAAAGATCAAATTCGTGCGAGATCTTTTTCGAATCGAACATATGAATCTCCTTTTTCGTGACGACCCGGCCCACCCTCTACGGCTACGGAACAGCTGGCGCGACCGGGCACCCGAGCCCCGGCGTCGTTGCCACCGTCGGATCGAACACGCAATTGATCCGATGCATGGACGAACTCCGCCGGCGACCCATCAGCAGCAGCAGCCGAAGGTGCCGAACGTGCCAAGGGTGCCGCCGAACGAACCGGCCGAACCCACGGTGCCGGCGCAGTCAAAGCCGCCATCGTCTACTTTTTCCTCACTCTCGGCGAAAAATGCCGCGCGGCTCAGGACTTCGACCTCACGGCCTGCGTCGATGGACAGGTCAAACGAGTGGTTGATGTTGTTCATGCTGATTTCCTGATTGAGTTTCTATCGATGATTCCCGGACGGGAATCCGTCCGGCTCGTATGCGCAGGCCTCGGAGCCCCGCTCCGGAGCGAGACAAACGGGCCCGCTGCACTCATTGCAGGTAGCAACAGGTCATGTGGAGTCGTGTTGTTGGGCGTCGCCAAATGGCGATCGTCAGCCCGGCTTCACTCCCTTGCTTCCCTGCCTGGTGGATGCCCACCAAAATCTTCCTGAAACCTTCGGCCGTCGCACGATGTGCGCGAAAAAGCCAGAGTGAAAAGACGCGACGAAGTGAGCGCCACCGGAAGCCGGATTGCTGACGTGTCCGCCGTTGCGGCAGGGGCACGCGTGACGACCGTCGCGGCAGGGGCACGCGTGACGACCGTCGCCGCATGCGCTCATGGCGAACGCACGGAGGCCGACCTCGCGCAACGAAGTTGGCGGGTCAGGAAAGTGTCGATAATTCGGGATTCCGTTCCCCATGGCGCCTATACCATCCGCCGGGACCGTACTCGCTCCGCCGGAAGCGGAGGATCACAACGAAAACAAACCGCAGACTCCATTCATTCGCCCCTGTCCAAGCTCCTTCTCCGTTCGATTCGAGCATCCGACCCGACTTCGAACGGTTCCTGTATAGCAGAGGCCGATGGATAGCGCCACCCCCGCCCACAGAGCAACAATCCTGTTCCCAGGCTCCGTCGACGCCAGCCCGTGCCAGTTGCGGTATAAGGTCCTCCATCGCGGCCGAAGATCGCGGCCAAGTCCACGGAGTACCCGATGCGCGCCAGTCCGCTTGCCATGCTGCTCCTCGCCCTGCCCACGCTCGCCTTCGCGCAGGCGTCGCCGGAAGGGCGCTGGAAAACCATCGACGACGAAACCGGCAGGGTGAAGTCGATCGTCGAGATCACCGAGTCGGGCGGCAAGCTGCGCGGGCAGGTGGTCGAGATCCTCCAGTCCGACCGCGGCCCGAACCCGACCTGCGACAAGTGCAAGGGCGCCAACAAGGACAAGCCGGTCAAGGGCATGACCATCCTCTGGGACCTGGCCCGCGATGGCGACGAGTGGACCGGCGGCACCATCCTCGACCCGGCCAAGGGCAAGACCTACAAGTCCAAGCTGAAGCTGATCGATGCCGGCAAGCTGGGCGTGTCCGGCTGCGTCGCCTTCATCTGCCGTGAACAGGTCTGGATCCGCGAATAAGCCGCCGGCGCGCCTGATCGCCACCAGGGCCCGGTCATGCCGGGCCCTTCCTTTTCGGGGCCTGCCAGCGGCCGCATGCGATAATCCGCGGCCGCCCACGCCGCAGCCGAACGCCACATGCACCGTCCCGCCCTCGTCACCAACGCCCT
>JBAYTM010000289.1:0-4020 GCA_041675685.1 Thiohalobacteraceae bacterium | reverse complement strand
GCGGAACGGCCGGGTGGCGCGCAGGCGGATGCGGTCCTCGATGCGCGAGCTGCCGGCATCCCGCACGGTGAGCGCGTTGATGGTGGTCTTGAAGGCATCGAACAGCACTTTGCCCGGCTCGGGCTCGGAGAGATTGCGCAGGATCACCGGGTCTTCGAGGTTCACCGGGCCGCCCGCGAACAGATGCTGCGCCATAAAGTCGCGCACCTTGGGATAGAGCACATCGTAGCCGCCGACCAGACGCAGTTCCTTGAGCAATTGACGCGCGAAGAAGGCGACCACCGAGCGGTAATCGGCAGGACCGATGCCATCCAAGTGGATTGTGTGATGCACCTCGGCATCCAGCATGGTCTTGAAGACGATCTCGCGGGTTTCCTCCGGCGTGAAGGGCTTGAGGGCGAGCTTGGCATTGTCCAGTTTGGCCGGATCGAGAGCTTCAAGGTCTTTATATTCGCGGTTGAAGCGCCGAGAAAGTCTCGGCAGTTCGATATCCAGCTCGTCGAGATTCTTGTCGGTGTTCTGCGCATCCACTTCGACGACCAGTGATTCCTTGCGGCCGGCACCCGGCCCCATGGGTACATGCTCGAAGGTGACGCCCTCGCTCTGGATGGACTCGACGAACTCCATGAACGCCGGCGTGCCCATGACTGAAACGGTTTCCGGAACATCCGCGCCGAAATACATGCGGCGCAGACCGCGCCCCAGCGTCTGCTCGGGCAGGATGTTGCTCTTGGCCGTGTAGGCGCGCAGGCCGACGATGGTGGTGACGTTGCGCACGTCCCAGCCTTCCTTGAGCATGAGCACGGATACGATGGCCTTGTAGGGGCTGGCCCAGGAGTCGATGGCGTTGGATTGCTTGCGCAGCAGTTCCAGTGCTTCCTTGTTCTTGCCGGTGACCGATTCGGAGATGTCGCCGTTGTTCTTGGTGTGGATCACTAACACGGCATTGTCCAGTTCCGGACAGGTTCTTTGGAGGTATTCACCGACCTCGTCACAGTTCTTGGTATCGTCGACCATCACGAACAGCACGGCCTTCTTACCCAGCGCCTCGTGCTCGGTGTAACTCTTGCGCCATTCCTCTATGCCGAGGTGCAGATAATCCTGGTAATGCTCGGTGAAAATCGCGCTCTTGTGTTCCTGCAAGCGAGCGCGGCTGGCGGCATCCGGCAACACGGGCTGCTTGACCACGCGCTGATGGATGGCTTCGACCAGCGGATAGTCCGATACGGTCTGCACAAAGATGGCGCCGTTGTTGTGCCGGGGCGTGGCGGTCACGTCCACCTGCAAGGCCAGGCGGTCGTCCTTCTGTAACAACTTGTGGTGGATATCCTGGATGCTCTTGAACCAGGCCATCTTCGGATCGTGGATGTGGTGCGCCTCATCGTTAAACACGGCCAGTTCATCGATCTCGCGGACAATCTCACCAAGATCGGTACTACTATCCGTGGTCTTACCCACCGGTTTTGGACCGAAAGGCGCGAGGAAATAATCGCGCAGGTCGTCGTCCTCCAGCGAGGGCTCACGGATTTCACCGAGATAGACGCGGTGGATGTTGGTCAGAAACAGATTGCCGGTGGAGCGCATGACGCGCACATCGTCCTGGATGTGCAGTGTCAACTGGAAATCGTCCCGCCAGTTCTGGCCTTCATATCCGTTGTCCGGAAGGATCGGGTCGTTGAAGAAGATGCGCAGTCCGTCGAAATCGGCGCGCAACCGGTCGAGCACGATGATGTTTGGCGCGATCAGCAGAAAATTGCGCGCGAGCGTCGAGTCGGACTCGTAGAGCTTGTGAAAGAAACTCCAGGCGATCAGCAGCGACAGAACTTTGGTCTTGCCCGCGCCGGTGGCCATCTTCACGACATAGCGCGGCCAGTTCTCGTCGAACATGTTCTGTGAGACAGCACCCGAGGCATCGAAGCGCAGCAGGTCGTATTTGTCACGCACCTTGCGCACGTCGTGCAGCCAGATCACTGTCTCCACGGCTTCGCGTTGAGCGAAGTAATAGTGGAACGGGGACAGCGTGCCGTCGGACTGTTCAACCAGATGCTCGTTCCCAAACCACCAGTTCAGGAGCGCGCGCGAAGTATCCGAAGCACCCGCATATCCGGCATCGCGCCATTCCTTGACGCCCTCGCGAATCTTGGCAACCAGCGGCGGTAGCAATTTCTCATAGGCTGTGTCGCGCAGTTCTTCTGCAGCCGGGAACCAACGCTGATCCGGCAGCAGTTCTGCATAGGGCGATTTCGGGAGATCAGGATGCAACGCCATGTATCGGTAAGTCCCGTCTAATTATTGATTGTGAACTATGGAATAGCGATACAACGATAAAACAAGGATACCGCGACTACCTTTGCCAACCCTTTCCAGGATAAGCCTGACCGACTTTGCGATTGTGTGTGAACGCTGGCACATGGGCAAGTAAACCGCTGCCGTGCGAAAACATGTGATGTTCTCCTGGCTGTGGTGTGCCGAATTCCCCATGCTTGCTTTCTTCTTATGCCCCCAACACCGCCCGCTCGCGGCGGACGGTCCCGGCCAGACGTTCCCGCCGCTCCGCCGGTACGTGGTCCAGCGCTTCGACCCGTGCGGCGTAGTCCGCCGTCTCGTTCAGGGTCTGGTGCAGGGTGTCTTGTGCCTGCGCCCGCGTCAATCCATAGCTGGTTCCAAGCGCAACCAGATTCTCCCCGAACCCGCCCACCGCATCGTCGAAGATCACCGGCACCGCGAAGCGCACGTCATGGCGCGGCCAGGTGCGCATGGGCGCGGGGTCGAAGACGGGTGCGAGTGTGACCTTGCCCGGGCCGCCGAGGAAGGCGACGTTCTGCAGGTGCAGATCGCCGTTGCCGGTGCACACGGCGAAGCAGAGTCTGCGGTAGAACTCGCGCTGCACGGTGCGCACGTCGAGGTTGGCGACGCTGCCGAGTTTTTCCAGCCAGCTGCCGACTTCGGCGAGGTCGGTGTCCTGGTTGCTGGTGAAGCGGCGGTTGCCGGTGGCGAACACGGAGTAGAAGGTCTCCATCGGCAGCGGCAGTCCATCGGGTGTGCGGTCGAAGCGTTCGACGGCGAGCAGTTCCAAGCCGTCGACGGTTGCGCGCCAGAAGCGCGGGACGTCGAAGCCGGCTTCGCGATGCAGTTGCAGGCACAGCGCTTCGAGTTCGGCGACGCCCTGGTATTCGGCAGGTTCGATCTTCAGCACGACGTCGGTGAACGCCTGGCCCTTCACTTCGCGCGTGCCCGGTCGCGCGAAGCTGCCGTCCCAGGTTTTCTTGTCGGGGATCGCGACCAGCAGTTTCGGAATCATGCCGCCGGCGGACGGTGTGGGGCCGAGCAGTTCGGCGATGGCTTCGGCATCCATGAGCGCGATGTCGAGCGCGACGTCGTCGCGGATGGCGTGCCAGAACTTCTTGCGTGTGCCGGGCGCGGGCAATGCGGGAAAGGTCTGCCTGTACGCCGCGAGCGCGACGCGGTCGTCGCGGAAGATGTCGAGGTGGCCGATGCCGTTGTGGCCGGTGAGCATGAGCAAGGCCCAGTCCATGTCGAAACCGGGCGCGGGCGGGTTCGGCTGACGTTCGAGCAGGCGCGTGTAGATCTGACGTTGGATGTTGCGGCGGCCTTCGCCGGGGAGCAGCGCCATCAGGCGCGGGTGCAGCGGCATGCCTTCGCGCGCGGCGAAGACGATGGGGTTGCGGCCGTACAGGCGCGGCGAGGACAGCAGCGACAGGCCGGGCGCCCCGAAGCGACTGTCTGGGCCGCCGAGCGCGAGGAATTCCTCGGTGTAGCTGAAGCGCGTCTCCTGCGGCGTGACGACCAGGTCGCCCATTTTGATCGGGACGGCGGCGGCCGGTGCGGGCGTTATCTTGCTGCGCGAAGGAGCGCCGCCCAATGTTGCGTCGCCCCTCGCGTCGCGCTTCGCCGAGCCGACCTCGATCGACGCCTTTGGCGGCGGCCCCTCTTCTTTGTTCGCAGGCGGCGCGCCGCGCGTCCAGATGACGGCATGGTAGTCGGGCATCAGAAGAAGTC